>JAIRRG010000054.1 GCA_031256095.1 Desulfobulbaceae bacterium | reverse complement strand
AGTTGGTGCTATCTGGCATTGATTCGGCCCAGAAATCCATTCTCGTGGCGGCCTACAGCTTTACATCCAAACCCATTTCCGCTGCTCTACTTGACGCTCACAGGCGCGGCGTCGATGTTCGCGTCGTCGCCGACGCCAAGGCCAACGGCAAGCGCTACACCGCCGCAACGTACTTAGCGAACCATGACGTGCCAGTTCGACTGAATGACAAGTATGCAATTTTGCATGATAAATTTATGGTAATCGATGGAGCGACAATAGAAACCGGCAGCTTCAATTACACCGCCGCCGCCGCGAATAAAAACGCTGAAAATGTGTTAGTGTTGAGGGACATGCCAGAGATGGCGGCGCGGTATACAAAAGAATGGCAACGGTTGTGGGATGAGGGAGTGGCCTTGGAAAAGCGGTATTAGAGATACGGGAATGCGAGAATATCAAGACGCCGAATAATGGCCTTGAGATCAGAGAAAAACGGCAAAAAACGAAGGACTACCAGGTCGATCCAGCGAGAGCAATAGCGACCAAGCCAAAGTAGCCGCCTGTTGCCCGCCGATGCCGTAAGGCTGCGGCACAACGTGCAGAGTATAATAGTATTTGTCTTGCCAACCGGCCAAGGATTGACGGTAAAATCAAAAGGCACATCGTCCGCCGCCGCCCATTCCCATCATACTTGCGACCAGCATACTTATAAATATGGCAAGAAGGAAAACAAAGAAGCTTAGGGCCACCCCGATGCCTTTAGATAGCGTCGGCGGGTGCCTGTAGAGCCACAGGGCAATCGGAACCGGCCAGATCAGTAAGGGGAGCGTCGGCAACACATGCCAAAATGAATAAACCAAATTCCAGTCTGCTGGCTTTTGAAACTCATTGAACTTCCCGTTGGTCGGATCGGTGAGAGCTGGGTCAGGGTGTTGCCAATAAGCGACAACAAGCAGAGAAAAGACGATAAATGGTAACGCCGTATAGAATATGGCGAAAGCCCGCCGGGCGAAAGAAAAAAAATTGCTCATGAATTTACTCATGGCACAATATAACTAAACTCATCGATATTGACAACATCTGGCAGACAGATAACGCGGAAATCGAAGCCATAACCGGTGCGATTCCGGAAATTACGGAAGGCACGGTTATCTAAACGCGATGACAGGCCAAGCTCTTTACCTATCAAGTCAACAGGAAACTCCAGGCTGGCGTCCGCAGACTTAAAACCTTTATATTCCTCCGAACATTCCCAGTTGCCAAGCCATTGGTCACCGCTGAAATCAAAGCCATCATAGACGAACCGACCGATTTTTCTGATTACGATTCTCTTTTCTCCTGTCGCTGAGACATGCGTCTCTCCGGCGGCCAGGGCATAAACGGTTAGACTGCCCATAGCCGCCGTCAATCCGTCTGGGATGGGTTTTTTATCCGGAGCCAGCATCTTACTATGGGACACCGTTTTCCCATGAAAGGCGTGCTTTCGCAGTTCCTCCCAATCAATTTTCCCTGATTTGTCTTTGGGTAATACTGTATGGTCAAAAAAAGTCACTTGTTCAGAGAAGGTGCCGTCGTTTTCTAAAATTTCCGTCAGCTTTTTTTTGGCGTTGGCTTCAGTAAGATATTTTTCCGTGGTCAGTTCATCCGCAGCATCCCTAAATCGCTTGTACGTCATGAGCCAGTCCCACTCGATCAAGGTTGGTTCCTGTCCGCCAAGGTTGAATTTGTCGGCATCCGGTATGATGTAAGAGCGCTTGGATAGCCACTTGACCACGAAATCATGCAGATAAATCCAGCCCTGGCGGTTGTCAACATTCTCCCGCTCCGCTTGTGCCGCCGCCATTTCTGGCAGGCAAAGGACAAGTTTGTCCTTTGCGTTTTTTACCAAACTGAAGGCGAATTCCCGGCCCCATTTTTCACCGCCCTGGTCGCCAATAACTACCGATGCCTCACCCTCCATAACCGTGCTGCCACAACTCACGGGATCGCCTATGCGTCCGACCTGTTTGCCGCCAATGGTAACATAAGGTGCGCCGTCGGCGAGCACGGCGCCATGCGGTGGATGATCCTTGCAGCCGTGCAGGTCATAGGCATCGTCAATCCGCACCACTTCCCGTCCGCCGACCGTAACGGTCGGTTCGCCCGCAATCGCAGGACGCGGCGGGCAGGCGTCATGGCCGGTACATTGATCGCCTTTTCTCGTTACCGCTGGCATGGCTTTATTCCTGGATGCTGATATGGGCGGCGTTCATCTTGATCGTGCCGCGCGCCTTGATGATTATATCACCGCTGATGTTCATGGTCAGTCTGTGTTCCTGGCGGTCATACTCAATTTCGGTGTTGTCCTCAAATTTGTAATACCAAACATGCGCTGGCCGCGCCGGCGATGGATTTTTATCCGAATAATGGGCGCCAATGATCAGGCCCTGCTCAAAACCCTGGCCGGAGAAGAGGCAAGCGACATGCTCGCCGATGTCCGGCAGGCTCTGTTCCTGATCTTTCAAGGCGCGGCGCTGCATGACGCGCAGTGGCGCGGTGACAGTACCGCCAGCGTCGTCAATTTTGACGCGGGCGGCGCCGGCCTTCTCATCAACTTCGGTGACGGTGCCAAAGCGCAGGACGGCGCCACGGTTCGATTCCAGAGCCTTGAGGCGGCGGTGCAGACTGGCGAAATCATCGGCCATGACGGCAATCCTTACCTATTTTTACAGCAGTAAATGAGCAGAGCGCGAAGCGTGCCGGGCCTGGCAGTGCCGTTAGTTTGCCAAGTAAAGGTGGTGTCGTTCACTTGATCTGTTATCGAGTTTGCGACTGTCGCGGCGGAAAAAGGAACCGGCAAGCTGACGCCGGTCGCTTGCGCAATGTAGGCATGGGCAACGAATATCTCGGCAACATCTGGAATTCCATGTTGAAAAGTTTGAGAGGTTGTCACACCCGCGCATTGCACGGTGATCCATTTGCTATAAGCTTTTCGGCCAGAGTCATCAGGCCAGTATCCACCCGTCCAGCTCTCTTCCGTGCCGCCGAAGGTATCGGCAATAGCGCCCGACTGGTTCCCGCTGTTCGGCTGGTTTTCGCCGCCGGACAATTCCCGAATTTCCCTGGCGAAATCATCGATTATGCTGAAAGCCTCGCGTAGGCGCGGCAAATCCTGATAGAGATAATTGTTGTCGCTGGGCAACGGTAAATTCAGATTGGGTGTTCTTTCATCCTGCATTTCTCTCTCCCTGATCAATGTGGAACAAAATCCCGAAACAAACAATAGGCACCATATCCGGCCAAGAACCAGTAGGCGATCATCAGTGCCACGCCCAAGGCGCAGGCGATTTTCCC
>JAIRRG010000033.1 GCA_031256095.1 Desulfobulbaceae bacterium | reverse complement strand
TCATAGTTGCACCCCATCACACAGACGGAAGCGGATAATGGCGACGACACGGCCATCCATGGCGTCGGCTGCCTGCTGCGCGAAACGGATCGAAGTCACGCGCACGCGAGGTTCCCGCCGCTCGATGGCCTCGGTCAAGGCCGCCATGCGGGCGGCGACGCCATACGGCACCGGCGCGTCGATGTATGAGCCGTCAGTGGCAAAACCGCGGTCAAGCGGCACGGAAAAGACCGTTGTGCGCACGATGTAACGGATGCACTGCATAACGTCATCCAATCCCTTGGCCCCAATGATGGCCGGGGCATCGTCGGCGACAAGCTCAAATTCCTGGCTCATTGGTACTCCTTAAAAACGAGATGGGCTTCCGCCACCATCGGCGCGCCGTTGGGGCCTGAACGCAGCCAGCTTTCCGACACTTCTATCAATAAATGCTGGCCGAAATTCTCGCCGCCCAAGATCAGGCGGCCCACCGTCCCGGCCTCGCACAACTGGCGCAGTCGGCCAATTTCTTTGCGAGGATTGACGCCGAAGCCGATATTCCAGAACACCTTGAAGGTGGTTTCGGCCAAATCCGCCGCCAGGAACTCAACGCGCGGCTTGGCGCCAACGACCCGGTGTTCCTCGACGCGAGCGGCGGTCTTACGCCGCACATCTCTAACCAGCGCCATGATATCATTTGACACCTCGAACACCACCGGGCCGAAGCTGCCGATGCCGGAGCGCGGGGGCGTGTTGTCCTCTTTGCTTTGATCAAGGGCGGGGTTATAGGCAGCCATGTCAATATCCCAGGACGCGGCGGATTTCAGCGCTGGTCGTGTACTTATCGCCAATTTTATGATCGGCTTTGGTAACGAAATAGGCACCGTCGAAACGGCCAAATCCGCTCATACTCACGGTCATTCCAGCCACCAATCCAGGATGGCCCATGATAGTGAAACTGCCCGTGCATTCGCTTTGGTTTTGGGCGCGCAGGCTGTTTTGCGCCAATTTCATGGCGTCGGCTTCCGACTCGACGCGCCTATCCATGACCAATGGCTTGACCGTGTTTTCCTCGTCGAGCGGTTTTCCTGATGGATTATAGGTATAGGTATGCGTTTGTCCGCTGGCCGGATCGCTATATTGCACCTCGCAGGCCGTAAAACCCGTGCCTTCGGATTTTTCCTGAAAACTGTATTCTGACACGGTGTTATAGCCAGCGCCTGATCGCTGGAAAGTCAGGGCGGCGGCGCGGGCGTCGGCATCCTGGGCCGAATAGAGTATCAAGTGCTCTTCACGAACCTTTACCGACACGCCCCGCTCTTCGGCCAGACGCGTCAGAAAGGCAAGATCAGACTCGCCGCGTTGATCCTGACGGTTAAAAGTGTGGGCGCCAGCCTGATACATGAGGGTCAGGCCGTTTTTGCCGGCAATGTCGCCAGCGACGCCCTCCAACGAAGAGGCCTCCCAAGGCTGGGTGTTTTCCGTTTCGCGCAGCGGCCCAGCCAGCGAAGCGGAAACGGCCTTGATGCTCACCTTGTCAGGCGGGCCGGAATAACTGACCTCGTCGCAGGTGAAGGCGCCGCAATTCAAAGAAAGGTTCTGTGCTGGCCCCTGCCAATTAAGGCAACGAATCGAGGCGGTGATATGCGTGCCTTTCGCCGGCAACCAGCCATTTCGCCACTTGCCGTCGCGGTCGTGCAACTCGATTTGGATTTCATCGCTTTTGCCCTCGGCCTGATCGGAAAAGGTGAACGATGTCAGATATGGATCAATATAGGAGGTGGCGTCATGGCCGCCGATGGTAACCGCCAGGATAACGCGGCGGGCCAATTCATTTTGATTCACATCCATGGCGGCAGCTCCAGCTTGATGGCGCTTTCCGGTTTAAGTGGCACGCGCAGCTCGACTCCGGCTGGGAACAACACGGTGTCCAGATGCTCAGGGTTAGCCTTGAGCAGGGCCACAAACAGCCGCTCCTCGCCCCATAAGCGGTAAGCGATGGCGTCCCAGGCGTCATTTTGCATGGTGATGTAAGTATCAGCGGTCATAAGCCAGCCTTCGCTGGTTGGAGGCGATGGAGGCAATCATCTTTTCAAAATAGGCCGACAAATCCCGCTCTTTTTCTTTGATGGCTTTAACTAGCACTTCGCCGATGTCTTTGCTTGGCACGCCATTGAAATTCAGAGACAAGGCAATTTGTGGACTGGCAATGCTGACGTTGCTGGCGCCGCCGCCGGACGCTGGCACTAAGGCGGGTCGTACCGGCGACAGCGGGCCAGTCGGCTGAACCTGGAGATCGGGTCCCGTCGGCGCGGCAGCGGGCAAGCCTGGCCTCGTCGTCCTCGTCCCGGCGATAGTCGGGGAAGCCGCGGCCTGCCCGCTCAGATAGGCCGCCGCTGGCGCCGATGCGGATACGGGCACGGAAGGGGATACCGCCAGCATTGGTTTGTCCGCCGCTTTTTCTTTGTCGTCATCCAGCCATGACGTCCAGCCTTTAACTGTGCTCCAGGCATTAGTCACCAATGACAATTTGGCGACCACCCAATCAAATTTTGCCGACAGCCAATCGAAAACAGCCACCGCCGGGGCTTTGATACTGTCCCAGATGCCAGAAAAAAAAGTTGTGATCGGCGCAAAAAAGGATTTGACGGCGCCGACACAGGTGGAGGCGCCGCCGGCAATAGATTCCCATATAGCGACGGCCTTGGTTTTTATGCCACCCCAAACCGCCGCGAAAAAGCCCGTAACCTTGCCCCAAACGCTTTTGAAATAAGGCGCGGCAAGTCCCCAGAGGGTTTTAAGGCCGTTCCAAGCAACGGCGGCGGGCATGAGCAAAACTCGCAGATAATTTGTGCCAAGAAATTTCAGGACATCCCATACCTTGCTGATCGCCGTCCGCACCGGCTCGCAGGTGCGGTACAGCCATATCATGCCGGCGGCCAAGGCGACGACGCCGACTACGATCCAGGTGATAGGGTTAGCCAGCATGGCTGTGTTGAGCAGCCATGTGGTGGCGGCAGTGGACTTGCTGGCAACAGCCAGTATCCCTTGACCAATCGCCATAGCCCTTACGGCGGCGGCTGAAGCCAAAGCCACCCCGCGCTGCAAAAGCATTTGATAGGTAGTGGCCCGAAAAAGCGGCGGCAATTTGGCCAAAACGGTTTTGGTGATAAGCCAGCCGTCCTTAAATAGTGTCACCCCGTATTTCCCGGCCTTGGTTGCCAACGACAAGCCAACCATGGCCGTCGACAAGCCGACGACAGTCGAGGTCACGGCGGGAAAAGCCGTAACCAGGGAAAACACCGTGTCGAGCATTCCGCCACCGGCATTGGCTATCCACTTGACTACCGGTACATTGCTTTCGCCCATGGCCGTGCCGATCTGCACCGCCTTTGTCTTTAGGCGCGTAAGCGCCGCATTGACGGTTCCAGTGACTTCTTTATAATCGGCGAGGAAGGCGCCAGCGCTGCCAGTGGCGTCGCCAGCCAAAGTGATTGCCTTTTTGTACTCGTCAAGATTTTCGACCAGTTTAATCACAGTGTTGGCCTGGGACCCGCCGAAGATTTCTTCGGCCAGTTTCATGCGCATCGGGCCGCTGTACCGCTGTAAATGCTCAAATATTTTGAGCATCGTACCTTGAGCGTCTTTACGGAAATTTTGCTCAATATCCTTGCCGCGCAGGCCGAACTGAGCAAACACGGCCTGGGCCTTCCCTTTGGCGCTGCCGGCCTGACCCAGGGCATGAAATATGCCCTGAGTGGCGCTGATGGCCTGTTTGGCCGGGACTTGCATGCCGGACATGGTGGCGCCCAAGGCGGCGATCTGCTCACGGCTAACGCCGTACTGTTTGCCGACATCCGCTGTCCGGTGCGAAAATTCGAGCAGTACCGTGCTTGATGCGCCTCGCATGTTATTGGCAAGATGGCTCAAGGTGTCCAGGTAGGCATCCGCCTGGGCTTCGGTCAGTTTGAAATGGGTGCGGATGCCGCCAAGGGCCTCGCCAGCTTCTTCCGCCGTGATGTCAAAGACTTTGACCATCTGCTTGCCGACGGCGGTGAAATGAAGCAGTTCATTTTGCGCGACAGTGACGCCGCCTTTGGCGGCGATGGCGCCGGTATCCTCAAGATTGCCGCCCAAAGCCAGGGCCTGTCTTTTGAAATCGGCAAAAGCGGCGGCATCAAACTTGGCGGCGCGTTTTACCCTGACCATGGCGGTTTCGTAGTCAGCAGCCAGTTTGAGAGGGGCGCCAGCGGCCAAAAATCCGGCCACCGTGCCCATCATCTCGCCTCGCAATTCGGCACGTTTGGCCTTGTTGGCTTGCAGCTTCTCCATTGTTTCCAAGGCCGCCGCCTGCTTTTTGATGGCGGCGGTGGCCTCGGCGTGGGCTTTGGCGGCCCCGGCTACGGTGATGTTGTATTTCGCCGCCGCCTTCTCGGCTGAGGCGAGGCCCCTCTCAGCCACTTTAAGTTCTGCGCTGGTTTTGCTGTTGGCATCAGCGGCATAGGCGGCGCGGGCCGCCTGCAAGCGGCTTTC
>JAIRRG010000196.1 GCA_031256095.1 Desulfobulbaceae bacterium | reverse complement strand
CGCAGGTATTCCATACCGACCAGGATACGGAAATCGGCCAGTTCCGAAAGCAGCTCGAAGCTGTAGGGCCGCAGGTTGGTCAGCCGCGATTTTTCGGCCTCCATCTGCTTGATGACGATTTCCGCCGCCGTCGTCGAAACACCGCCAGGCAGCATGACGCCGCGCCAGAAATTTTCCCGCTCCTCGGCCGTCATGACCGTGAGCGCATCCAGCGCCTCGGTTTCGGAAAGCCGCCGCAGCGACGAAGGGGCTTGGCGGGGCGGCAGGAAAAAGTAACGGCCGTCGGCATCATCGTGAAAGAGCGCCGCCTCCGGAACGTCAGCTTCCGGTGCGGTGAAATCAAGGAGATGGTCCAGCCGCTGGCGGTAGTTGCGCAATTGACCGTATACCTCTTCAATCCTGATAAAATTTTGCGACAGGACAGCCGCGCGCGTCGAGACTTCCCGCTCCTCGTCGGCGTCGCGGGAACCAGCCCAGCGCGTCGAGTCTTCCAGGCCATCGGCGAAGTGGGCATAGAAGCCGCCGTAGGGCAGGGAACGCAATTTCAGATAATCGGCCATCAGATTATTGAAGACGAAATCGTCGGAACTTTTCGCCAGGGCGAGGCGGTAGGCGGCCTCGTCCAAGGCCGCGTCATTCACCTGGATGCCCATGCGGTCGCGGATGCGGGTGACGTAGCTGTTGTAGCTTTCGTCCTGGCGCGGCGTCAGGCCGAGATGATCGGCCATTTGCCGGAACTGTTCAGGCAACAGGTGGTCACAGAGGTGGGCGAGGAGCCAGATAGTGGCCAGGTTCTCGGAATGAACCCCGGCGTAGCTGAGGCTAACCTGTTCGTGCGGGCTAAAATGGTCAGGACGTGGGAAATAGGGCTGGCCATGGTAGACAAAGACATTGCGGCGATTGTCGAGCATGTCGGCGCTGTTCCAGCCCAGTTGCAGGGCTGCGGCGTAAAGAAACGGCTTGAAGGCTGATCCCATGGTGCGCTGGGCGGCGATTGCCCGGTTGAAAAAACGGTTCTCGACGCCACCGGCCATGGCCATCACCTGGCCATGGCGTAAGACAATTGCCCCACCCATGACAGTGGGGAATTTTTCCAGGGTTAGAAGCGCTGTCCCATCGTCCTGCCGCTGGCGCGCCGTGACCCAGACCGTATCGCCAACGGCCAGTTGGCTGAGAAGGGTGCCACCCCGGCCAGTGACCTGACGGTGACGGGAGTAGGCGGCCTCGATATCGCTGAAACCTGTCTGGTCGATGATGCCCTTGCCGCGTTTTCCACCGAGGTTGATAGCGATGGCCAGTCGCGCTCCTTTGCCTGAGATGGCGGCGATGACGCCGGGGAAATAGCCGCCAGGCTGCGCTCCGGCGTCCCCCTCGTAGGCGAGGCCGTAGTAGGCCTGCACCATCACCCGGTCGTAACCAGAAAGTGTTGTATCGAGTAGGGAAAGCTGATGGCGCAAACTGGCAAGGGTTTGCCGCTGCAAATCTTTATCGACGGTGGTGATGACCTTAAGACCGGCGGCGGCGATATTGGTGATGCCGTGGCGCTCCAGAGCGGCGGTCGCTTCCGGGGCGTCAACGGCTTCGCGGGCCATTTCCATGACGTAATCGAGGGCATACCCAATTTTACCTTGCCGGAACGGAATTTCCTTGGCGATCGCCTGACGATACTCATCTTCGGAAATCATCGAAAGTTTCCGCATTTGTTCAATGACATAGGCAGTACGTTGTCGACAGCGGATGAGGGAGTTTTTTCGGTCAGTTTCGTTTTTTTTCGTAAAAGGATTGTAATAATTTGGACGGTTGACGCTGCCGGCGATATAAGCGCATTCGACAAGGGAAAGGTCTGCCAGGTTTTTATCAAAATAATAGCGGGCGGCGATCACCAGTCCATGGCCGTTGCCGGTGACAAAGAACTGGTTGGCGTAAAACTCGAAAATTTTTTCTTTGGAGTAATAATGTTCCAGGCGCAAGGCGAAAAGCAATTCGGCGACTTTCGAGCGCCACGAGCGGTCGGTGCGCTGATAAAGATTTTTGGCTGCCTGCTGGGTGAGGGTACTGCCGCCCTCGACCACTCGCATTGCCTGGACGTTCTTGACAGCCGCCCTGACAATTCCTTTTAGGTCGAAGCCGTGGTGAGTGAAGAAGCGGCTGTCTTCGGCGGCAGTCAGGGCTTTAACAAAATTATTTGGAATATCCTTATATTGCACATATTGGCGATGGCTCTGATCGAAAAATGTACCAAGCACAGTCTTGCCGTCGCTGTAGTAGACCCGGCTTTCCCGGCCGAGAATGCCGGTGATGTGCTCCTCGGAAATCATGTCGCCGGGATGGGCGATCACGTACCAATAGTAAAGAAATCCCGCCGCAATCGCGCCGAGCACTGCCACGGCGAACAGGAAAAGATACAATTTTTTGAACATGCCGTCGGATTTATCCGCGAAAATAATCAGGGATTTGGGATGGGAAGTGATAAAAAACTTGCAATCGGCGCGATTGTCGGGTTTAACTACCGGCGGTTCAGTATATGCCCCGACCTACCGTTTGAGTGAGCGTTCTAGCGCCGAAACTTGGCGAATGTACCTGTTTGAGGCGCATATCTCAATAGCGTTTCTCCCATGTCAACGAAGAAGACGATTCAATAGAAGGAGGCTGCATGGACTTTTCTTTTCCTGCGAGCAAACCAGCCTGGCTCTCCCCCCTCGTTCCCGTTCTGCTGGCCCTGGCCTTCATGACGCCGCTCTTTTCTGGTTGTGCCAGGAATGGCGGTGATCAGATCGCCGCTGATGCTGTGAACGCCTCGGCCCATACCGATGAAGTGAAAAAGGCGACGCCCGTGGCGGCGGCGAATGTTGAGGACAACCTGCAACCTTCCGAGGGCGACATCGCCATCGAAAGCGAGATCAAGGCCCTTGAGCACTCCGGTAAATGGGGGAAAAGAGGCCAGGAACCAAGCACTATGGCAAGGGGGATCGACATCAGCAAGTACGATTTCCCGGTGGTGCTGAACAACCAGGTGACGGCCTACCTGGATATTTTCCAGGGCGAACAGCACGAGATGTTTGGGCGCTGGCTGGCCCGCTCGACCAAATACCTGCCAATGATCCGCCGCGAGTTGGCCAAGGCCGGGTTACCACAGGACCTTGCCTACTTGAGCATGATCGAAAGCGGCTACATGCCAACGGCCCGGTCGGCGGCGGGGGCGGTCGGCTTGTGGCAGTTTATGCGTGATACCGGTAGGCGCTACACCTTGCGTATCGACGAGTATGTCGACGAACGCCGCCACATCGAAAAATCAACCAAGGCGGCAGTGAATATGCTGGGCGAGCTGTACCGGGATTTCGGCGACTGGCATCTGGCGGTCGCCGCCTACAACAGCGGCCCGGCCCGCGTCCAGAACGGCTTGTCCCATTTTAATGCCAAGACCTTCTGGGAACTGGCCGACGAGGGTTATCTGCCCCCGGAAACCAAACGCTACGTGCCGAAACTGATCGCCGCCATCATCATTGCCAAGGACCCGAAAAAATACGGTTTTGACGGCATCCCCTACCAATCGGAATTGAACTATGACCGGCTGACCGTCACCCCTGGCCTGCCACTTGACGCCGTGGCTCTGGTGACCGCTTGCGACGCCGAGACCATCAAAACTCTCAACCCGGAACTGCACCGGGGCATCATCCCGCCGAATTCCGGGAGTTATATGGTGCGTATCCCGGTGGGCAGCAAAGACCTGGCCAGCCGCAACCTGGCTCTGTTGCGCACCGTGCATGACACCAAATACCGCCGTTACGTCGTTAAACGGCGGGAGAATTTGGTGATGGTCTGCAGCCACTGCGGCATCAGCCGGGCATCACTTTTGAAAGCTA
>JAIRRG010000184.1 GCA_031256095.1 Desulfobulbaceae bacterium | reverse complement strand
GCCTTCTGAAAATTAACGGCATGCTCCTGATTGGTCGCAATTTCAAGGAAATATTGAACGAAACGCAGGCACTGGTCATTCAGAGATTTATCGACGAGCTAAACCTAACCCGGAAAGGCTCAATTGAAAAACCCTTGAAGCTAACAGTGCGCGGCAAACATTATTCGCTGCTCGTCAACTTCATCCGCCTGTCCGATGAAACCGGTAATCCTCTCGGCTATGTGCTGGTTTTCGACGATTTGTCAAAGCTCGAACAGATGCAGCGCACCGCCGCTTGGCGCGATATCGCCCAGCGCATCGCCCACGAAATCAAAAATCCCTTGACGCCAATCCAGCTTTCGGCGCAGCGCCTGCGCAAACGCTATCTCGACCGTTTGCAGGATGAGAGCGGCGTCTTCGATCAATGCACCTCAACGATTATTCGCCAAGTCGAGGAGCTGAAGGAATTGGTCGGCGAATTTTCGCGCTTCGCCCGCATGCCAAAAATGCGCAAGACCGAGGGCGACCTCAATGCCTTAGTCAGTGACACACTGTTCATGTTCCGTGAAGCTCACAAAAAGATCAATTTCATCAACCGCCAGGATGAAGCTATCCCGCTCTTTTCTTTTGACGGCGAGCAGATACGCCGCTGCCTGATCAACCTGTTAGATAACGCCGTTGCGGTTTTGCCAGGCGGCGGTACAATTTCCGTGGAATTAGTTTGGGACAAGGAAAACGATGCCGTGTTGTTGAAGGTGGCCGATGACGGCCCTGGTGTTTCCAGGGAAGACAAACAGAAACTTTTTGAACCGCATTTTTCCACAAAGAAATCGGGCACCGGCCTCGGCCTGGCCATCGTTTCGACGATCATGACCGACCACGGCGGCAGCGCCCGCGTCGAAGACAACAGTCCGAACGGGGCGGCGTTCATTCTCGATTTGCCGCTGCATCCGATGGATGACTCACCAGGTGAATAGAGGCGGCCATGGGCAAAAGCATACTGATCATTGATGACGAGGCCAGCATCCGCGGCACCCTGGCCGGGGTACTGGAAGATGAAGGACTGACCGCCATCGCCGCCGCCTCCGCCAAAGAAGGGTTGGCGATTCTGGCCGAGCGCAAGATAGATCTGGTTCTTCTTGACATCTGGCTCGGCGGTGGCATGGATGGACTGACCGCCTTGGATGAAATCCACACCCGCTGGCCGCTGCCGGTGATCATGATTTCTGGCCATGGCAGTATCGAAACAGCGGTGCAGGCGACACGCAAGGGCGCCTTTGATTTCATCGAAAAGCCGCTTTCCTATGACAAGCTGATCCTGTCAATCACCAACGGCTTGCGATTTTCTCAACTGGAGCAGGAAAACCGGCTACTGCGAGAAATTGCGCCGCCGCCGGTCGAGCTGGCCGGCAACAGCGAAGCAATCACGCGCGTGAAAAAGAACATCGCCAGGGTAGCGCCGACCAATTCGTGGGTGCTGATTTTGGGCGAGCACGGCACCGGCAAGGAACTGGTGGCCCAAAATATCCACCGCCTGTCCCAGACCAGCCATTTGCCGCTGGTCGATGTCAACTGCGCGGCCATCCCCGATGAGCTGATTGAATCGGAACTGTTCGGTCACGAAAAGGGTTCATTTACGGGAGCGGCCAATAGCCGCCAGGGCCGTTTCGACCAAGCTGATGGCGGCATCCTCTTCCTTGACGAAATCGGCGATATGAGCCTGAAGGCGCAGGCGAAAATTTTACGTGTCTTGCAGGAGCAGAAATTTGAGCGGGTTGGTGGTGGTAGGACGATCAAAGTCAACGTCCGAGTGCTGGCCGCAACCAACAAAAACCTAGATGAGGAAATCGAACGCGGCAACTTCCGCGCTGATCTGCTGCACCGGTTGAGCGTTGTGCCGATCCGTGTGCCATCGTTGCGTGAACGGCGCGATGACATCCCAGCCCTGGTCCGCTCCCTGTCGGCTAACCTGATCCGGCGCGGCGTCAAAGCACCTGCCTTCAGCGACGGGGCGCTGGCGGCCATGGCCGGGCACGATTGGCCAGGCAATGTCAGGGAATTGCGTAATTTTATCGAACGCATGGCCATCATGTGCCCGGCCAATGTCATCGATGAGGAGACGGCGCGGCGTTTTCTTGGAACGACGGGAGGACAAAATCTCAATATCACGTTGACCATCAATGAGGAGACGGCGCGGCGTTTTCTTGGAACAGTTATTCCCGGCCAACCGTCTGGCGAAAATACGCTGGCCTCGCATCTCTTCACTTTAGGCTACCGCGAGGCGAAATTGGCTTTTGAAAAAGAATATCTGGGCAAAAAACTGGCGGACAACGACGGCAACATCACGAACGTCGCCAAAGGCATCGGCGTTGACCGTAGCCATCTCTCAAAAAAGCTGAAGGAACTCGGCCTATCGGCCAAAGACGAAGGCGGCGACGAGTAAAGCGCCGCCGCTAACACCAATTCTTATACTAAAAAGGAGCCGTTATGGTTTTCCCCGAATACCGTCCCCGCCGCCTACGGAAAAATACCGCCTTCAGGTCTTTGATCCGCGAAACCCGCCTCGACGCCGCCCAGCTCATCTACCCCTTGTTTGTTATGCCGGGTAAGGGCAAGCGCCTGGAAATCGCTTCGATGCCGGGCATATTTCGGCTTTCCGTCGATCTGTTGGCCAAAGAGGCGAAAGACTGCATGGCCTTAGGCGTCAATCACCTGCTGCTGTTTGGTCTGCCAGAAAAAAAGGACGCCATGGGCAGTGGCGCCCATGCCAAAGACGGTATTGTCCAGCGGGCCATCCGCGAGCTGAAAAACGCCGTGCCGGAAATGATGATCACCACCGATGTCTGCCTGTGCGAATACACTGACCACGGCCACTGTGGCTGCCTGATTGACGGTCAGGTCGATAATGACTCGACGCTGGAAATTCTTACCAAAGTCGCTCTATCCCACGCCCAGGCTGGGGCCGATATGGTTGCGCCTTCCGATATGATGGATGGCCGCGTCGGCGAAATCCGCGCCGCTTTGGACGAAAATAATTTCGACCAGGTGCCGGTCATGGCCTATTCGGCGAAATACGCCTCCGCCTTCTACGGCCCCTTCCGCGAGGCTGCCGACTGCGCCCCACAGTTCGGCGACCGCACATCCTACCAAATGGACCCAGCCAATGCCCGTGAAGCCCTGCGCGAGGCCACCCTCGATGTCGATGAGGGCGCCGACATTCTCATGGTCAAACCGGCGATGGCCTATCTGGACATTATCAAAACCCTGAAGGACGAATTTGACTTGCCGATTGCCGCATATCACGTCAGCGGCGAATACGCGATGATCAAGGCGGCGGCGGCCAAGGGCTGGATCGACGAGGAGCGGGTCATGGCCGAGAGTTTATTGGCCATCAAACGCGCCGGCGCCGACATCATCATCACCTACTATGCCAAAGATATGGCCAAGAAGTTGGGGAGCTAAGAGAAGCGCAACGATGATCAAGAACTTATCTATAAATAAAAGGTTTAGAGATTATCTATAAATAAAAGGTTTAGGATATAAGTTTCCATGGTATTTTGTCGAAAACTCTCTTAAGGAGCGATACCATGGCACGAATCAAAACCTGGGAAGTTTCTGATACAT
>JAIRRG010000104.1 GCA_031256095.1 Desulfobulbaceae bacterium | reverse complement strand
CCCCAAAGAAATTCACAGAGGAAACGCCATTTACTCATACATCTTCCCACTGCCTGTACACCCGCCACCACCAAAACCAGCCCGCCGTGGCCACGGCCAGGCCCATGGCAATGGCCGTTACCCGTACCGCTACCGTCCGCCACGCCTCGTCGCAGCGCCCGGCCCGTTGCCAAATGGCGGCCACCAATCGCCAATCGCCGCGCACTTTGAGGTAGACGGCGCCAGCGTCATAGGCGGCATCGTGGTCGTAGCAAACGTCGCCGATTTCCATGCCCCAGATTCGATCCCACCAGAGGGTGCAGTTGCCTTTGCCCCAAGTGGCAATGAGATTTGTCATACATCCGTCTCAGCGATTGCCGCATCCATTTCCGCCTTGGCCACGGCGATGGCCGAGGCGCGGGCATAGGCGGCGGCGCGATAGGTTTGGGCGATGGTGACGGCGACAGTCATGGCCGAGGCCAAGGACATTTGCCGCAAGACATTATCCGCATCCCACAAGGTCACGGATGTTTCACCGAGAGCCTCAGCCAGCGTCACAGCGCCGAGGATGGCGGATGCGGAAGCGTCGCCGCCGTTGTAGCGCCAAGTTCCCTCCGGGATGCCCACCTCAACCGGCTGGCTGGCCGCCACATCCAGGGCGGCGTCGGCGGCAGCTTTGGCTAAATCAAACTTTTTCCGCGCCAGCGCCTCGCCATCAAGGCCATAGAGCGGATCGGCTTGCCTGGCCGCCTCTTCGGCGGCGCGGGCTTCGTCTTCGGTTTTCAGCCGACGCCACTCGTCTATGATTGGCTGATAGGCCGATATGTCGGTGATTTCTTCATTAAAAGCGTCGGTATATTCTTCCCAGCCTTTATCGCCGATCCACTGGACGACGCGCAGATTGGGCGGCAAGTCAAATCCTTGCAAATCAATCCGGCGGGCAAGGCCGTCAATGGCAACAATGTTATCAGGCACAATGATGGTTAAACGCATATTATCCTCCCAAGTACATGATGTAGACAAGGGCGTAGTAAGGCGGCGTCGGGTTAATCGTATGGCTATGACCGCCGGCGTTGCCGGTGGCGGCATTGGTGTGGGTGTGAGCGCCGGCGTTGTAGGTCGCGTTCACGGCATGCTGATGATTGCCGTCGGCGTAAACCTGATGATAATGACCACTCCAACCACCTGCGGATGCGGTACCGTTGGTTACGCTGGGGTTATCAACGACTAATGCACCTGCCCCAGAGTTATCAGGGGGGACTATTGTTGGGGTAATTCTCTTGTTAAAACCATCTACAAAAACATAGTTTTGAGCCGCTGCCGTTGGATTTCCCCACCCAATATGATAGTTATGCCAATGAGATGGCATCTGACTGCTATCCAGGGTCGTCGGGTAAACGTAGTCGCCGTGGCTATGGTAGCCAGCGGCGGCGGTCGCTTGATTGCTGTGGGCATGGTCGCCGGCGCTGCCGGTGGCGGCGTTGGTGTGGGCGTGGTCGCCGCCGCTGCTGGTTGTTAGCGTCAGGGTGGTCGCGCCGCCGGTAGTGCCAGGCTGGACGCCGCCAAAGATACCCGCGCCAGCGCCCGGCCCAACACCCATGATGAATTGTCCACGCAAATCCGGCGTCGTCATCTGTGTGCCATCTGGCGCGGTCATGGTGGCGCCGGTACAAATGCCAAATCGAAAGTCAGGTTTGCCGGTAATCCTGTTGATCGGAAATTGAGCCGCCGTCCCACCTTGCGGCGGCGCCATCGCCTCGCTAAATGTCCCTGAAAATGGCATGATCATGCCAGGAATCAGCATCGCCGCCAAAGCGCTGCCAAGGGCGGCAAGGGCGTCGGCGTTTTCCTTGTCGCCCGCAACTCTCTGATTGGCTTCGGCGGTAATGGCGTCGGCGTTTTCCTTGTCGCCCACTACTCTGTTATTGCCCTCAGTGACAATGGCGGCTTTTCTGGCAACGGCTTCGTCGGTCAGCGCCGAATCGGCACTGGCCACCACTTTTTGTAATTCCGTTTTGCTGGCCACGCTGGAATCCACTTTCTGCAAAGCCTCGCGTAAGCGTGGCACATCCTGATCAAGATAATTGTCGGGGTGCGGCAAGGGCAGGTCTAAATTGGGCGTCCGGTCGTCGCGCATTTTTCACCTCTATTTAATAGCCATAAAGCGGATCAGGCCAACGAAGGGCCGGGCCGACGCCGTGCCGGACAGCGTGATCCGTATTTTGGTCAGATCAGAACCAGCCACGGCGCGCTCGAAGCGGTATTCGACGATGCCATTACCTTGCGGCACAGCCGCGGCCAAGGTCAGGCTTTGCCAGTTTCCACCGTCGAATTGGATTTGAGGCGTCACCGCGGCGCCTGACGGGATAAATGCCTCGTAAATGAGAATGACCTTATTGGCGTCGGTGGCCGGGATCGAGCGGCTGTAGTAGTCGCCCGTCGGCGTCAATTTGCCAGCGAGCAGTTGGGCGCCCGGCCACAGCAATGGCGCGGCCTGATTGGTGCCCGTCAGTTTGGCCTTGACCTTGACTTTGCCGCTTATTGGCGCGGCCAGACGAGCCGGCTGACTTTCGGCGACGGTCAGGACAGCGCCATCGGGCAAGGTCAATTCGTACTCGACATGCGTCGCCGATGAGGGCGTTTCGTCAACGGCGAGGACAAGCAGATCGGTGGCGGCGGACACCGTCACCTCGCCCATTTCCACCTGCGTCGTGCCGGCGACAAAATCGGCGGCCAAGAGGCGGAAGGCCATGTCTTTATCTTGATGGACAGTCCAGGTCGAGGCGTTGGACGATGAGAGGAGGACACCGACGGTATAGGGCTGACTGGCCACCCACTTCTGCGCCGTGGCGTCGAACTTGCCCATCTCGGCGATGGCCAAGGCGGTAATCGCATCGTTGCACAAGACGACGATGGCATACTCGATGCCCGCCAAAAGCTGCACCGGCGCCGGGAAGAGCAAGCGGGTGGCATCGCCGTTGACGATGATATTGCCAGGTTGGATCACCGCTTCGGCGAGGATGACGCGGGTCGGGAAACCGTTCTGTACCTCGCGAATCTGCACCCGCACCTCGCCCTGTTTGGCCGTAAACCACAGGTCGACGCCGCAGACCTGCATGGTGTCGTCGAGGGAAAAGGTTTGCGCCAGCGGATCAATGTGCGAGTAGGTCACGGTATTAACCGTGCGCAAGACCTGCACCGTTAGTTGTCCTTGGCCGACAAAAGCGGCGCTGCCTTCGCTGCCGCCTTCGGGGCCGCGGAAGGTGACGGTTTTTGCTCCCGCCGGGATGTTTGGCGGGATAACAAAGCTGCCGGTGACGACGCCGCTGGCGTTGGCCGGCGACGCCGTGAAATTGGCGTTGACGCCGTCAAAAAGCACCTTTTGCAGCACCTCGCCGGGGCCAAAACCCTCAAGGCGGAAGGCGACGCTGATCTGCCGCAGGTATTGCAATTTGCTGGAAGTACTGGAGACCAACTGCGTCGCCGAACTCGTGCTGGTAAAAACCTGGCCATAAAGCGGCGTGCCCCAGGTTTCCGGCGCGTAAATCCAGACATCAAATTGTTGGGTGATGTCGCTGGTCCAGTTGCTCTGTATCTCCGTCCACTGATCAATAGCCGGGGTCAGCGTGACGCGGGCGGGCAAGATGCCAAACGACATATAAGGATTTACCTGCATGTCGCCGGTGCGCAGCGTCTGGGCCAGGACAATGATCGGGGTGTAACCCGGCATGGCTGGCAGGGCAAGCGGCGCGTCAAGAGCAAAAATCGTCGGCGCGACCGCGAGCGTCAGCCAGCCTTTAACGATGGCGGCGCTTTGGGCGATGCCCTGGTCGCGCATCTCATCGTTTGAGAGCGGATCGACAAAGATGCCGGCCCGCGCCCCCGCTTCGCGCGTTGAGATGTCGGCTTCCAGCCGTTGCCGGGCCACCTCATTGTAGAGAGCGGCAATGCTGTCCGACATGGCGGTCAGCGTGTCAAAGGTGACAACGCGGATGCCGTCGTTGTTTATTTCCACCGCGTCACGCCAGCTCTGGCGCACGGAGGCAATGGCCAAGACGCCAGGCGGCGCGGCGGGCGGACGGGCATTGATCTCGCCGGCAACGCCGCGCAGCCAGACAAAAGAGCCATCCTGCATCAGGCACAGCCGGTCAATGCGCGGCACCGCCTGATAGTAAGATATTATGATACTGGAGGCGGCCACGGCGCCGACGACGGAAAAGCCATCAAAATCCTGGCCGACGGGCTGCACCGTCGCCATATAGGTGTAGGTAATGCTGTAGGTCGAACCTGGGGCCGGTTCCTTGGACTTGCCGGGCACGTTCCAATCGACGGTATCTCCGGTTTTCTTGTAGTCGGTATTTTTACCGTAGACGGTTGTCCCTTGCTTGCATTCGATAATGTCGACGATGGCCGCGTCCGGCAGGGCGTCGGCGGCGCCGGCGTAGCCGCCATGGACAATGTTCACCGTTTTTTGCAGCGTCGCCCGCAACATGGATATAGAGCGAATTGGCGCATGTGCCACATCTAACCGCTGGCTGGCGCTGCCGTCCGCCGTGTGGATTTCTGTTTCAATATAACGCAAATCGGGCTCAGCGGCGTATGACAGGCGGCGGGACGTGGGCAGATCAATGGCGTAGCCAAAAACCCGCGCCCGGCCCTCGGACACGGTATAAATTTGCACGCCGCCGCCGCTGACTTCGGCGGCTCGCACGACCATGCCGGCGGTGATATAAATGCCGCCGCTCGTATGATCGCGGTCGTAACGGGCAACAGCCTGGTTGAAGCTGTCGAGATTCGGCGGCGGATCTTTGGCGCGCAGCACGCCGTCATCGACGGTATGCACCGGATAATACTCTCCAGGCGTGCCGTCGCCGGCCACGCCCCACTGACCGCTGACCCGCAAGCGCCAGGCGCCAGGTTCGCCTTGACCGCGCGTGCCGATGGCCGGATTGCGAAGAGTTGGGTCTTCGAGATCGGAAATTATTTCCTCGGCCAGATAAACGCCGATACTCACCTGCCCTTGTAGCGGGATTGTGAAGATGGCGGCTGGCACCCGGCGCGTCGCGCCGCTCAGGTAGATAACGCTCTCCTGGGCCTGGGTATCGCCCGTGGCCGTATCAATTATTACCTGCCCGCCCTGGATGATGTCGCCGTCGGCCAAGAGGGCGTCGGCCACACCTTTGAGGCGGGACAAAAACATCTCCTGCATATCGTTGGTCTCGGCGCCCTGAATGCGGTAGCCGTCGCGGGCCAGCAGCAGCTCGTGGTTTTTGCTCGGATCGAAACGATTGTAATAATTTTGGATATTGAGATTACGCATGTTTTGCACCTTTTATACGGGTAGGACAAAGCCATAGGTCTCACGGACGGACAGCGAGCGGGGCCAGGCTGGCCTGACGATTTCCATGGCAATCAAAAAACCGGGGTCGATAATCTCGTCGGGCGCAAAATAACGCTGGCCAGGCGGCAATCCGGGGGCAATGACCGAGCCGCCGAACAGAGCCACCTCGCGGATCGTATTTTCCGCCGCATCGTCGTTGTCGAAGGTGCAGTGGATGTACAGATACGGCGTCGGCGTCGCGCTGGCCGTGTAGCGCTGATACTGCACGTTGCCTTGGCCGTCCATGCCCACCGGGATACTGATATCGCCATCCAGATCCGGCAGGACATAGTCAACGCCGTTCGGGATGCGTCGGCCCAGTTCGGCGACAAGGCTGGTGTTTTCGACCACGCTGGGCAGATCGCCAGCATCGAGGATGTCCCAATTCGGGTCGCCCTCGCCCCAGGCAATGTGCAGGATTTGTTCCTTCAGAGATTTGCCGAAAAAGGCCCGACCCGACAGGGTAATGGTGGCTAAACTCATCTCATGCCTCACGATTGATATTGGTAATGGCGCCGCCGGTGCGCCAGGGGCGGTGATCCCATTCGCCCGCCCATTTGCTCAACATACAAATGCCAAAACGGCGGTAATCCCAGCGCCCATCTGACCAGCGATACAGGGGCGGCAGCAGCGGC
>JAIRRG010000052.1 GCA_031256095.1 Desulfobulbaceae bacterium | reverse complement strand
TTCAAGTTGGATTTGGCGTTGCCGACCCAGGGATTGCCTTCGGGAAAGGTCAGGTTATAAGCCTCGATGTCGCCCAGCACGGCATTTTCCAGCGTAATTTGCGGATAAATTTTGACATTCTCCCAGCGGCCGCCGCCTTTCATGCGCAAGTCCTTCCATTCGCCGCCCCGGATGGTTACGTCTTTCAGATCAATGTCCACAGGAACCTCTCCAATATAAAAATCAACAAGCTCAGTATTTATGGCTGTTATCCTGCCTCGGTATATCCCGGCGCGGAATGGCCCTGATGGATTCAATATATATACTTCGGTCAAATCTTTTCCGTCGAAAGCGACACGGGCGCGATCTGTAGGATCATCTGATGTTATATCTGGTGCTACTGGTGTTTTGGAATTAACAATATAAAATTTGCTGTTTTCCGATCCCTTTGCTGCGCCGCCTACTACACAATTTTTCACGACCAGAACTTCATCACTACTCAATCCTGTCCGTCGCATATCGCAATTTTCAATATATACGAATTTCCCGCCCCTAAGACCTGATCGAAAAAGCGTGCTGTTAGTCGCGTAAATGGATGAGCCATCTCCGGCGGTAACAAAGTCGGTATCTTTGATATGTGAATTATCAATACGCGCATATATGCTATCGCCAGTCGATATTACGCCTCCACGATTAGATACTTTGCTGATATTTCTAAAAAAAACAGATTCGCCGACAGGCCACAGGTTGACATTATTCAGTTCAATGTCATCAAAAATGACATTGTCAAAAAATGTGCCATAGAAATAACCATTATCATTCACACGTTCAGGATCGCCGACGGAATACATTTTGCCGCCGTGAAACAAGACCTTATCCAATTTTCCCTTATCAAATTGGGCGCTGATAAAGGTACAGTGATCAAAGATAACATTCGTAAACACCGCGCCCAGCGATTCAACTTTCTCAAATACGCAATTCTTAAAGGTGACGTTTTCCACTTTCAGGTCATCAAGCCTGATATTTTTCAATCTGGCGCCGGTGATGGTACAGTTGGCGATACTCAGAAGCGTGCTGTATCCCTTGCCGGTAAGGGTGCCATGATTCAGCAGCGTCGGGTTGGCGCTTATCTCCTGTGGAGAATACATGACAGAATTTTGTATTGGATACATGGAATATCCTCCAAGTAAGAGTAGCAGGACAATCAGGTGATAACGATAACGCTTGAGAAAAGTTTTGAGGGTATATTTTTCTGACATGGCGTTACCCTCATTTTTGTGCGCTTGGTTTTAGTGCGTATTCAGGAATCTTTTTAAGTTTTTCAAAATCAGGCAATTCTCCCGTGATATTGCCGAAACCGCCGCCGCGATGGATGGCATAGTTTCCCCAACGCGGATTGAGCTTTCTCAACGTTACCGGCATACACCACGGAGAAGCGAGGTCGTAGTAATCGGCTATGTGTTTTGCTGAACAACTCTTGCCGCCAAAATGGATGCTTAGAAAGTAGTAGAGAGAATTTTTATCTGGTACCTTCGACTCAGCGAATTGAACAAACTTCGCAACATCGGCGCCGGTTACCTCTAATTGCACGGTTTTAGCAGTGGCGTCTTCCACCTTCATGAGCAGACATCCCCGATGCGTCCCGTCATTTGTCACCGCGTGCAGCTTCATATAATCAACAGGAATGGAGGGAGCGAATCGCCCATCGGCCGCCTGATAGCGGAATAGATTCCGTAATGTTTGATTGGGATTGAATTGATAGGATGCGGTTAATTCAGCCCAGATGCCTTGAACAGGCTCAAAAAGCTCTTTGCCGTCAAACCACAGATAATCCATAACCACGGCCAGGCGCGGCTTGGGCGCCTTGCTCAAAACGATTTTCACCCATTTTCCCCGCGGCTCCAGCACCATGCCCTGCGGCACATCGAAGCCGTGCCCGGCAAACTCGCCAAACATGTTGCGCTTGTTGTAGGTGCCGCAGGAGCCGCTGACCAGCGCCAGCGTTTCTTTCCCGCCGCCGATAAAAATCGCGTCGCGCAAATCCTTCATGGCGGACATCGGCGTTATCTTGTTGGATTGTATCGTTTGTCCCGTCCCGTAGTCGGGAGTATATGCCTCGCTCTTTTCGGCGCTGAGTTCATAGATGCCCGCCCGGTGCGTATGGCCGGAAATGATATATGTGAATTTTTCACAGGCGATTGACCATACCTCGCTTTTCCGCTCGCCGAATGTCCCGACATCAACGCTGTAGCCTTCCTTGGTCGCCGATGTTGTCGTTGTTTTCGCCTGAACCGGCTCATTGCTGGCAAAGGCGTCATTAAAAAGGGATTTGCCTGGAGTATAAGCGGCAAAGGTAAAGTGGCTGCATAAAATATTGACGACGCCGTTCTGGCCGCCTTTTGCCGGAGCGCGTTGCAGCAGCTTCAGTTGTTTGTCGTCGATAGCCTGACTGGCCCGGGGCAAGGTATCGCCGCCGCTGACAAAGTTATCAACATATTTTTCATCCCTGCCCCAATCCAGGCAGACTATATTTTGTTTTTCGCCATAGGAAATAAATATATCCTTCCATGGCGACAGGGTCGTATGAAGCCAGTCGTAATTCTCTTTGGCATAGTTCCCCATATAATAGTCGCCATAGGCGTCGCCATAGAGCAGCACCGCCTCGTAAAAGGTCAAATTATGGTCAAGCGGGATGCCCTCATTGGCTTTCACCATGTCAACCGTCGCGCTTGGCACCCTTGGCGAAATGCCGTAAGGCCGCTCATAGCCTTCATGGTTGCCGGCCAGGTAAATAACCGCTTTGCCGCCGGCATAGGTTTGATAGATAAGCTCCAGGGCCATCATGGCGTCAATGAAACGCGGATAGGTTTGCCGGTCGTTTTCATAGTTTTTGCGATACCTGAGAGAGTTCCACAAAACGCTGGTTTTCCCTTCGGGATTTTTATACGCTTTGGGATTGAGGTTGCGGATATGGTCGTATATATCACCGGCAAAAACAATGACATCGCTTGCGGCGCCAATCTTTTCAAACAACTCGCGCGCCGTTTGCAGATTCTCGTGGGCCATCAGCCCAATCAGCGGCGAGTCGCTTGCCTCCGGCGCGACAATTTTTGCCTTGCCGTCTGAAACAATTTGCGACTGATCAAAGCTATCGACGCCGGGTATCACTCTCGCCCCAACCGTTTTGTACAGGCTCTGCCTCGACGAGATATGCGGGTCGGCGATAACGCCGATGTCGAGCAAGGGCTTGTCGGAAAAATAGACGGGATGCCTGGGCGTAAACAGGTGGCCGCTTTGCCATAGGCAAGAAAGCGGGGGAACCGATGAGTCAGGTTGTTTTTCAGGCGGTTGGTTTTGGTTTCTGGCGAAGCTTTTTTGCTCCGGGGTTACGCAAGGTACCCCCAGGTCAAACAAGGCGTAACTATTTTCACAACGCGGCTTTTCCTTCGGCGGCAGTGATTCATCGCTTGCCTCAGGCGGCTTGGCCGGCTGAAGCAGCTTCTGTTTGTTATTGGCTTTTTCGCCTCCCTGAACAATTTCTTGTGTGAATTTCGGCAACACGATATCTTCCTTGGGAATATAATGCCATGGTTTCTCCGGGTTTTTTTCATCACGCCAACAGGCGAACCATATCACCTCGTACATCCCCTCGTCTCTGTTTTGAATGCCGGAGAAACGCAGATGAAAAAGATATTTATATTTATTTTCATCCTTGGGAGCGCCAAGGAGCATAGCGACCGCCGAGCTTCCAAGAATGCCGAAAGGCGTTTTCCCGTCATCAATCGATACCGTGCCATCCTCTTCCTTGCCGGGCTTCAATTCTCTCAAAAACCATCCGTCACATTGCCCCGCGTCATACGCCTTTATAGGGCCATCATGCTGATCTCTCTTATAGATCATGTTTTGGTAACCGGAGAGATCATACAAGTCATTGTAGTGGGCCTGGCCTGTGTTGAAAATCTGGCCTTTCGGCACAGACCCTTTTGGGTGCGGTTCGCCGTAGAGATCGCGCCAGGGCGGCAGGCGCAGATGGGAATGGCAATAGCGCAAAAACTCCTTCTTCTCCGCGTTGTCGTAGTAGCTTTTTACATCCTCGTTGCCGGCGAGAATAATGTTCAGTTCGCCCTTGTCGCCCACCGGCACAAGCGCCGGAGAGGTCAATGCCGGATAGAGGATGACGCAATCGCCAGATTTAAGATACCCCCGAGGATTTTTCACCGTTTGACTCTTCGCTTGCTCGCTCATGACCTCACCCTTTCGCCTCCGCGCTCTCCGAACCGCCGGACGACAACGCGCCCGCTTCCCCAGTCTGAATACTAAACTCAAACCACGTTTCATTGGCTGAAAGTCTGTAAAAGGCCATGGCAATTCCCCTTGGTTAGTGAGGCGCGACGCCGCCCAGGCCGGGCGGTAAATAGAGCCTCTCTGGCTGCATAATGACTTTAAGAAAAGATCATACAAACCAGGAAGTTCCGAGCCATATTCCCTCCGTTATAACACTGTCTTGAATCCATAACATCATTTTCAATCAAATGACAAAATTTTCCGCCGCGACATAAATTTGATAGCTTGGCCGGTTGGCGCGGCTTGGGCCGATCCGCAAATTTCCTACCTCCCATTACCATCAGCAATCTCGATTTTGTCAACTCCGTTATGCCTTTTAGTCCGTTTTTTCCAGCTAAGGCATTGAAACGGAATCATAGAATCTTTGGCGCTCAGTTTTTTTGCATGTGCAAGACCTATGAATCCACCCTTTGGCCGTCGGGATTGACCATGTCGTTTTCGTAAAGATTTATTCACGTTGCCGTGGCTGAACCTCGTTTATGACAATGACCGTATCGGCTTTTTCAGTTGGAACGGGGGGAAGCCGAGTCGGGCGCGGCGTTTATTTGCGGGGCCAGGAATTATTCGCTGAATTTTCCGTTTGCGATTAGGATGGCGCCGCCAGCAGGCGGAGGCAGAGCAACATAAAGAAACCCGGAGACAGTTCATGGCAAACGAATGCCAAAATAGTCCGCGCAAGTCCATGGCGGCGTTGATGATAACAGCTTTGGGCGTGGTCTATGGCGACATCGGCACCAGCCCGCTTTACACCCTGAAAGAATGCTTCCACGGCCCTCATGCCATAGCTGTCAGCCATGACAATGTGATGGGCGTGTTGTCGCTGATCTTTTGGAGTCTGACGGTGGTCATTACCATCAAATACGTGTCATTTGTCACCAAGGCCGACAACCACGGCGAGGGCGGCACCTTTGCCCTGCTGGCGCTAATCCACAACGCCATGAGGAAAAAAATGTCTTCGCCCCGTTTTTTCAAAATAGTGCCTTATCTGGCCCTGTGCAGCGCGGCGATGGTATACAGCGACGGTATCATCACCCCAACTATATCGGTACTGTCCGCCGTCGAAGGATTAAGCATCGTTTCGTCAGCAGCGACGAAGCTTGTCGTCCCCATTACCTGCGGCATCCTGGTCCTGCTTTTTTTACTGCAAAAATATGGCACCGCCCGCATTGGGGGGATTTTCGGCCCCGTCATGTTGCTGTGGTTTGCCGCCCTGGCCGCCAGCGGTCTGTACAATATCATTTCTAACCCGGCTGTGGCTTATGCCATCAACCCGTATTACGCCCTTGCCTATTTTAAGGCCAATCACCTGCATGGCATAATCATCCTCGGCGCCGTGGTGCTGTGCGTTACCGGCGGCGAATCCCTGTACGTCGATCTCGGCCATTTCAGCCGCGTCCCCATCAAAAGGGGCTGGCTGTTTGTCGCTTATCCAGCGCTCCTGCTCAATTATCTGGGGCAGGGCGCGGTCATCCTGAAAAACTCGGAAGCGGCGTATAATCCCTTTTACCATGCGCTGCCGCCGCCTTTGCTTATTCCCATGCTGCTGCTCGCC
Organism: Desulfobulbaceae bacterium; assembly: GCA_031256095.1. Classification (GTDB taxonomy): domain Bacteria; phylum Desulfobacterota; class Desulfobulbia; order Desulfobulbales; family Desulfocapsaceae; genus UBA8130. The sequence continues at coordinate 36,787 of JAIRRG010000052.1, read as the reverse complement.
ACGATGGCCACGGTCATTGCCTCACAGGCCGTGATCAGCGGGGTCTATTCCCTTACCCAGCAAGCCGTACACTTAGGCTTTCTCCCCCGTATGCGGCTTGTCCATACCTCTCCCACCGCCAAGGGGCAGATTTATTTGCCGACCATCAATGCCCTGCTGATGGTGGCCTGCATCGGCCTGGCCCTGATCTTTCAGAATTCAAGTTCCTTGGCCGCCGCTTATGGTTTGGCGGTTATCGGGGCCATGACCATAACCAGTATACTCTATTTTTCTGTCGTTTATCTCGCCTGGAACTGGCCGCTGTGGAAAGCCGCGCCGCTGCTGGCGCTTTTCCTACTGTTCGATCTGCCTTTTCTTAGCGTCAATCTGATTAAAGTTATCGATGGCGGCTGGTTGCCGATGTTGGCTGCCGTAATCCTGATCACCGTCATGACCACCTGGAAGAAAGGCCGCGCCTATCTGCGAGAGCGTTTCGTTCAGATGAGTATGCCGCTGACTGCATTTCTCACCAGCTTGCGGCAAGTGAACACTAATCGTAGCCCCGGCATCGGCGTGTTCATGACCATGAATCAGAACCTGACGCCAATGCCTTTGGCCCGTTCCATCGCTCTGATCCATACGGTGCCGGAGACCATCATAATCTTGACGATTGCCACCGTCGAGGTTCCTTACGTTCCTAAGGAGGAGCGCGTTCGTCTCAATATGTCAGATAAAGATGTTGGCCTCTACCGTATGACTGTCACCTACGGTTATATGCAGCGGCCCGACATGGAGGAAATTTCCGAGTGCTCCCGCAAGACGGCCATGCATCTGCCGCTCTACGATAGCACCTTCTACCTGGGCCACGAAACCATTCTGGCCTCGGCGGAGGAGCCGGTAATGCGGCCCTGGCGGCGGGCCCTGTTCATTTTTTTAAGCAACAACGCCTGGAACGCCTCGACCTTTTTCAATATCCCCAGCTCACGGGTGGTGGAGATCGGCACCCATCTGCCAGTCTAGGCAGTGATTCCGGAGCGGGTTGGGCAGCGCCGCTGTTTTGCGGTCTTATAGAATCTTAGATTGGAAGGATAGGCACATTTGCCTGTCGTTTGAAATGAGCTAAATTAGGGACGGTTCACGGAGGTATGCGAATGAACAGGGACTACATTTACCAAACCTTTACCAGGACAATATGTTCAAAGTGCGGCGGTTTAATTGACGGCAAAATCGTGTATAACGAAAAAGGCGTATTTATCTTAAAAAACTGTCGGACATGCGGGGAACATTTTGAGATTTTAGAAGAAGATTTTCAATATCATCTTCAAAAATATAAATATGACAAACAGGGAACAAAAAGCGGCACACAGACAATTATTAGCCGCGGCTGCCCATATGATTGCGGATTGTGCGAAAATCATGACCAACACACTTGTATTGGCCTTATTGAGATAACGAGAAGGTGTAATTTATCTTGCCCGATATGCTATGCTCGTGCGGTTGACGATGCAGACTTGCCGCTTCATCTAGTTGAAAAAATGATGGATTTTTATATGTCCGCCGAAAATAATAGAGCGGAGATTTTACAAATCAGTGGTGGCGAACCGACGCTGCATGAATATATTATAGATATAATTGGAATGGCAAAACACAAGGGTTTCAAATATGTTATGTTAAATACCAACGGGGTTAGGATTGCGGAAGATGAAAATTTTGTTCGTGAAATTGCAAAATTCCGTGGGGGCTTTGAAATTTACTTACAATTTGATGGGCTTGAGAATAAAGTCTATTCAAGATTACGTGGAAAAAACCTTGTGAGTATCAAAAAAAAGGCGATAAAAAATTTGAACAAATATAACGTGCCAACAACATTAGTGGCAACGATAGAAGGCGGCGTAAGCGATCATCTATGCGGTGAAATTTTGGTTTATGGAATGAACCAGCCCTGTGTGCGTGGAGTGAATTATCAACCGGTAAGCTATTATGGGAATATTGACGCTCCCCCAGACAGGGTCACCCTTTCTGGGGTCTTAAACAGGATCGAGAAACAAACAAACAAAATGATAAAAACCTCTGATTTTATACCGCTTCCATGTAACGTTGAGCGGGTCGCTATTACATATTTGTTTAAAGATAAGGACGGGTTTATTCCAGTTATCCGCGATAGAGATTTAAGCGAATTTAAAAGATTTATCGGAAACACTTTCATGTTTACACTTGAGGACGCCTTAGAAAATTTTAATGATGGCAGCAAGATATTCAATGTTTGCGCCTGTTGTGACTTTATAAACGATATAAAAAAGTATTCGCCTGGGAATTTCATTTTAAAATCGAAGGAAGAAAAGATGAAATTTGTCGATGAAAATACTTTTAGAATAAGCGTCAGCTCCTTTGTCGATAAGTATAATTTTGATATGAAGTCAATGCAAAAAGAATGTGTGCATATCATTACGACCGACCTAAGACGTATACCGTTTTCCGCGTATAATATGATACACAGGAGCGCATAGAATGATTAATAATATCATTCCCATTGTGATTTCGTTATCTGTTGTATCGGTTTTTCTGGCGATTTTTATTGATTTTATATTATATGGGGAAAAGGATACTGTTAAGAAAAGTAAACGTGTAATAGTAGCAACAGGAAGTATGATAGGCTTCTACTTTGTTTACTATCTTGTGTTGCGATTCCGTTTGGGAAATTTTGATCATAATGCGCATATCCTAATAGTATTTTTGGGAACGGCAATGGTCGTCACAGGCGCGGTTACTAATATATTAGGCAGGTTGCAGCTCAAGGGGAATTGGGCTAACCACATTAAGGTATATGAAGATCACACCCTTATTAACCATGGCGTTTACAAACTTGTACGACATCCATTGTATGCTTCGATAATGCTCATGTTGCTTGGAGGAAGCCTTGTTTACAGGAATTGGTTAAGTGCCGCGCTGACCGCATTTATATTTATTCCGTTTATGTATTATCGGGCAAAACAAGAAGAAGCGTTATTGCGGGAAGAATTTGCGGAGTATGAAAACTATATAAAAAATACGGGGATGTTTTTCCCGAAACTAAGAGGTGGAGCGGATGGCACAGGCGCAGTTTAGGCTGAAAACGATTTCAAAGGGCAGCTTTGCGTTTTGCAGGATAATGATAGCCGGGCTTTTATGGCTCAGTATAATTTTCCAGATAAAATACTTGGTCGGCGTGGTTTTCCTGATTATGCTTTTTTCCGCTCTATTAAAAGTGGATAAGGCTCCGCTTATTCTGCTTTATAAATACACAGTTGATCGAATTAGTCCCGGTGAAAAAATAATCGTTGATGAAAAGGGAATTTACGCTTCTCATTTAGCCGGGACAATCTTCTCGGTTATTTGTCTTTTCCTGTTATACTTCGCGAATCCGACTGTGGCATGGGGAATGACAGGCTTGTTCACCATACTCCAAACGTCCGCGGCGTGCGGATTCTGTTCCGTCCTTAAATTATATAACTGTATGACCGACGGTAACTGCTGCCGAGTTGGCCGATTGGCTAAAAAGGTAAAGGATAATGTTGGACGTTCATGAACGGCTCTACGGAAAAGCGGCGCCGTTTATACTTGGGATCCCCGCGTATACATTTTTCGTAGTGTTGGGAATAGTCGCCGGGCTTATATATTATTTCACGGATTTAAGCCGCAAAGGTCAGGCCAGTGAAGGCGCAATTAAAATTGTGTTTTCCGCGCTCATCTTCGGCGTCATCGGTGCGAAAATCCCCTTGCTATTTGAAGGACGCGGCTGGGAAGAAATACTGTACGACAAATCGATTGTCGGTGGTCTTGTCGGCGGTATGTTCGGCGTTGTCGCAGTTAAGCGAATCTTCAGAATCCGATTGAAACTTGGCAATGTCATTGCCCCTTCGATAGCGCTTGGTATGGCTATCGGGCGGCTTGGCTGCTTTTTTAACGGCTGCTGTTACGGCAAGATCGCAACGTGGGGTTTTGATTTTGGGGACGGATTCCCCAGATTACCGACACAATTGTTTGAAGTCGGCTTCCATGTAGTCTCCTTTATTCTTTTGCTCTATTATAAAGGCAGAGTTAAAACAGCCGGGCTACTTTTTAAGCTGTATGTTTTGGCGTATTTCATATTCAGATTTTTAATAGAGTTCATACGGGAAAATCCTGTCATATGGGCTGGGATGACAATTTATCAAATCATATGCGGACTTGGGATAATATATATAACGACGGTTTTATTGAGGAGGAGAGAAAATGGAGGAGAACAATAATATCAATAAATCAGGCGGCCAGCCAGAAAAAGGGAATCCATTCAAAAATTGGCTGTTTTATGTCTCGTATTTGATAACGCTTGTCGTTCTGACCGCTATTACATTGCTTTTCACTGCTGGCACAGATTTAAGTTATTGGGTTATCCCAGCGTTTATGGTTAGTATACCCTCTATAATAGTTGGAATAGTTATTGGCTTTGTAATGTGGAACAAAAATAGGTCTGTTGCATTGGGAATACTTCTGGGAAGCATAACGCCGTTTATCATCATTTTCGTTGGTACAGGCGGTTGCGGATTGTTTAATAAAGGCATACACCTAGGGTAGGATATTTGGCATTCCCCCTTGAGTTTTTGGTGATTTCCGATGCAAGCCAAAAGATAGATTGTCACTCATCATTTCGCAACCATTTGCAAATTATTCTTAACCACCATCGCGAATTATACCGGTTGAGCGGCTTGATTTGTCACTGGAAGGCGTTTGCATGGGAATTGGGCAGGCTATGGGGTGGCTTTGGCGGAATTTCTCATAGAGGCTGCTTGCTTTGATGATACTTGTGACGAAGATGTGAGGGTTCAACAGATTGTTAATCTGAAAGGGGGTGGGAAATTGGAGTTTACAAGCTTCACCATCCTACAATGAGCGCCCCTCATTTCCAATGCAGCACGGCCATGCCATACCTATCATCCAGAGTTTTCAGCCATTTCCTCACAGTTGCGCGGCGGGAGGATGCTTTATTCCCGCTTGTGTCATGCAGCGCATTCTTTTCCTTAAAGCGCGGTGGGCGGCAAGGGGCTAGAACTGGCGAGTGGTTCGGGCCTCGCGGCTAAACAAGTTCTCCATTGTTAGGTGCAAAAGCATGAAGGAAACGGTCTATCTCATCGACGGCAGCGCCTATATCTACCGGGCCTTTTACGCACTGGCGCCGCTCACCACCAAGGCCGGGATGCCGACCCAGGCCGTGTTTGGCTTCATCAGTATCGTCCGCCGCCTGTTGCGGGAAAAAGAGCCGCGCTATCTCGCCGTTGCTTTTGACAGCCGCGGCAAGGTTTTCCGCCATGACATGTATGCGCAGTATAAGGCCAACCGGCCTACGATGCCCGAAGACCTGGCCTGTCAGATTCCTCATATCCACGAATACGTTGAAGCGGAAAACATTCTCTGTCTGGCCCAAGAGGGCGTCGAAGCCGACGACCTGCTGGCTTCAGCGGCGTTTTTTTTACGTCAGGTCGGACACGAGGTGGTAATCATTTCCGGCGACAAGGACCTGCTGCAATTGGTGGGAGACGGCCTGACGGTATGGGAGCCGATGAAAAATACCGTCTACGACGCCCAGGCGGTGGCGGACAAATACCAGGCGCCGCCAGAAAAGCTCCTCGACCTGTTCGCCCTGATGGGCGACAGCAGCGACAATGTGCCGGGCGTGCCAGGTATTGGCCCAAAGACCGCCGCGAAATTAATTAGTGATTACGGGTCATTGGATGGTATATACCAAGCCATTGGCACGATGAAAGCTTCAAAGAACAAAGAGCGCCTGGCCGAAAACCGCGAACAGGCGTTTTTGTCGCGGCAGTTGATCCGCTTAAAAACCGACGCCTTGGCGCCGCGCGATCTTGCCGCCTATGCCCGTCGCGATGAGGACGCGGCGCGGCTGGCCGCCCTCTTCACCAAACTGGAATTTTACAGCCTGCTCGCCGAGATGCCAACGAACGGCGCGGCGTCTACAGCCAAGCCGGTTGATACCGCCAAATTCACCCTAGTGCAAAGCGAGGCACAGCTTCAGGCCATGGTCGATGCCCTGAGCGGCGAGAAGGCCATTGCCATTGACACGGAAACCGATTCGCTGGAGGCGAGGTCGGCCCGTCTGGTTGGCCTCTCTTTTGCCACCGAGGATGGCCGCGCCTGGTATTTACCTGTCGGACACAAGGATGAAAATGGGGCGCTTCTCCCTGGCCAGATAAAAGAAGATAAAGTACGACAGGCCTTGGCGCCTCTGTTATCTTCCGGCCTTGTTAAAATTGGCCATAACCTGAAATTTGATTACACGATCTTGGCCGCCCGTTGGCAACTGCCGCTGGCCCCGCCGCTGTTCGACACCATGATTGCCGCCCATCTGCTGGAAATCGGCGAACGGTCGCTGAAGCTCGATGATCTGGCAGAGGAATTGGGCTTTCGCCTGACCAGTTTCGCCGAAGTGACGAAAGACGGCGCCCGCCCGGACGCCTTCGCCCATGTCGCCTTGGACGCGGCCTGTGATTACTCTTGCGAGGATGTCTTCGCGGCCTGGCGGCTGTATCTGGACTATGCGCCGAAGCTGGCCGAACGCGGCATTGCCAGGCTGATGGATGAGGTCGAAATGCCGCTTGTCCCGGTCCTGGCCGCCATGGAAATGCGCGGCATTCGGGTGGATGCCGCGCATTTGCGGATATTGGCCGGTGAATTTCAAGACAAGATGCGGCGTTTGCGCGAGGAAATCTATCAATTGGCCGGGCGCGAACTGAACATCATGTCGCCGAAACAATTGGGGGAAGTGCTGTTTGAGGAGTTGAAGCTGCCACATGGCAAGAAGACGAAAACCGGCTATTCGACCGATGTTTCGGTGCTGGAAAAGCTGGCCAGCTACCACCCGCTGCCAGGCAAAATCCTCGAATACCGCACGGTGGCCAAACTGCTCGCCACCTATGTCGAAAAACTGGCGCAACTGCGCAACCCGGCCACTGGCCGCGTGCATACATCATTCAACCAAGCGGTGACGGCCACGGGGCGGCTTTCCAGCACAAATCCTAATCTGCAGAACATTCCCATTCGCGGCGAGGATGGAAACCGCATTCGCCGCGCTTTCGTGCCAGCCCCCGGCATGGTTTTTCTCTCCGCCGATTATTCACAAATCGATTTGCGGGTACTGGCCCACTACAGCCGCGACACGGCGTTATGCCAGGCGTTTGTCCGTGGCGAGGATATTCACAGCCGCACGGCGATTGAGGTTTTCGGCGTCGCGCCGCTGATGGTCACGGGTGATATGCGACGGGTGGCAAAAAGTATCAACTTTGGCATTGTCTACGGCATGAGCAGCTTTGGCCTGGCCAATCAATTGAATATTGGCCGCAAAGAGGCGCAGAAATTCATCGACCGTTATTTCCAGCACTATCCTGATGTTGAACGCTTCATGAAAGAGATAGCTGCCCAGGCGCGGCGCGATGGCTTCGTTACCACGCTGTTTGGACGTAGGCGTATCCTGCCTGACATCAATTCAAAAAATAAATCGCTCAGGGAATTTGCCGAGCGCACGGCCATCAACACGCCGATTCAGGGCACCGCCGCCGAGATTATCAAGGTGGCGATGGTCAAAGCCGAACAGGATCTGGCGGCACGGCGTATCGACGCCCGCTTGCTTTTGCAGATCCATGACGAGCTGGTTTTTGAACTGGAAGAACGCTGGCTCGACGCCGCTCAACCGCTGCTCAAACAGGTAATGGAAGAGGCGGTGCCACTGGCGGTGCCGCTGACTGTCAATATCGTCAAAGGCGATTCGCTGGCAAAAGGATAAATAGAATATCGAAAAGAGTACGACTGGCTAAGAGGGGAGTTTCCTCTATGCTTTTGCCGGATGCTTTTGTATAGTAACAAGTTTGCCGCTTGACTTCTTACGGCTTATCCCGACAGACCACCTGAAAAGGAATTGAAGATGAACGCATTGCAAGCCACCGATCCGGAGATTCACGCTCTCATTTGCCAGGAAGAGGAGCGGCAATCCGACAAGATACGGCTCATCGCTTCGGAAAATTATGTCTCGAATTCAGTCATGCAGGCCACGGGCTCGGTTCTGACCAACAAATATTCGGAGGGTTATCCTGGCAAACGTTATTATGAAGGCCAGCAGATCATCGACCAGGTGGAATCTGTGGCCATCGCCCGCGTCAAAGCGGTGTTCGCCGCTGAACACGTCAACGTCCAGCCCTATTCTGGCTCGCCAGCCAACATCGCCACCTATCTGGCCTTCTTGCAGCCCGGCGACACCATTTTAGGCATGGCCCTGCCGCATGGCGGCCACCTGACCCACGGCGCGCCGGTCAGCATTTCCGGTCGTTATTTCCGTGCCGAGTCGTACAGTGTTGACCCGGAAAGTAAACGCCTCGACTACGACCAGGTGCGCAAACGGGCGCTTGAATGCCGCCCGCGCCTGCTGGTCGCTGGCCATTCCGCCCATCCGCGCATCCTTGATTTCGCCAAATTCCGACAGATTGCCGATGAGGTCGGCGCCATCTTCATGGTCGATATGGCGCACTTTTCCGGTCTGGTCGCCGGTGGCGCCCATCCGTCGCCGGTTCCCTATGCCGATGTCGTCACCACTACTACCCATAAATCCTTGCGCGGGCCACGCGGCGCCATGATCCTCTGCCGCGACCAGTACGCCGCCGCCATCGACAAGGCCGTTTTTCCCGGTTTGCAGGGTGGGCCGCACGACCACACAACGGCGGCAATCGCCGTGGCCATGAAGGAAGCGGCCAGCGACGCCTTCAAAGATTACGCCCATCAGGTGGTGAAAAACGCCCGGACGCTGGCTAAAACTTTACTCGATAAAGGCTTCAATCTGGTCACTGGCGGCACCGACAACCATCTGTTGCTCGTCGATCTGTCGGCCACCGGTCTCAGCAGTAAAAAGGTGGCCAAGGCCTTGGATCGGGCCGGGATTGTCTTGAATTACAACACCATTCCCTTTGATACCCGTAAGCCCACCGACCCGGGCGGTATCCGCATGGGTGCCTGCGCCGTCACCTCGCGCGGTTTCAAAGAAAAAGACATGGTTTTTGTCGGCGACATCATCGCCGCCGTCATTGCCCGCCTCGACGATGAGGCATTTCTGGCCAAAACCGCCGCTCACGTGAAAGAGTATTGCCGTCAGTTTCCCGCCCCTGGCCTCGGACATTTGCTGGCCTGAGATGCTTGGCGGATAACCTTTCCTTACACCCTTTTCAATGTAACACTAACATCGAAAAATTATCCGCACCGTTTATCTTTCTCTCCCATGAACGCTGAAAACAAGCCCTTCGCCTTTCCTGGCGGGCGTTGCCTGTTTGCCAACCGTCATGGCGGTGTCAGCGGTGGCCTCTACGATTCGCTGAACATCGGGCTGCATGTCGGTGACGATGCCAATCTGGTCATGGAAAACCGCCGCCGCCTGAAAACCTGGCTCGGGGCGGTGCGGCTGCTGTCGGCGCAGCAGACGCACGGCGTCAATATCTTCAGCCTGACTGAACCACTCGATGACGACCAGGAAGTTGACGATTGCGACGCCTTGATTACCGGCCAATCCGGTGTCGCCCTGATGATCCAACATGCTGATTGCCAGGCAGTGCTGCTTCATGATCCTGAGCGTCAGATCATCGCCGCCATCCACAACGGCTGGCGGGGCAGCGCCGCCGGCATTCTCCCGGCGGTAGTGGCGCGCTTGGCTGCCGATTGGCATTGCCGTCCTGAAAATCTACGAGCCTGGATCAGCCCGTCACTTGGCCCCTGCTGCGGCGAATTCATTGATTACCGCCAACACTTGCCGCAAGAATTTCAGTGTTTTATGCCGCGGGAAAACCATATCGATTTCTGGAGGATCAGCCATTGCCAATTGACGGAAGCGGGCTTGCGCCGCGAACACATCCGTCTGCCCAGCATCTGCACACGCTGCGACGGCGATTACTTTTCCTACCGGCGGACAGCGGCGGCGAACCTGACTGCCACCGGACGCAACGCCTCCTTGATCATGCTGGCCGTCTGACGCTTCACCGCCTTTTATCCACCCAAGTAAGCCTCCAGCATGCGCGGGTGGCCCAGTAGTTCGCGGCCTGGGCCGGAAAGAGCCATGAGGCCGTTTTCCAGCACGTAGCCATGTTGGGCCAACTTGAGTGCCTGGCAGACGTTTTGTTCGACCAGCAACAGCGTTAGCCCGCCCCTATTGATGGCGCGCAGGGCGCGGAAGATTTCCTGTACTACGAGCGGGGCCAGTCCCATTGAAGGCTCGTCGAGCAACAGCAAGCGAGGTTTGGCCATCAGGGCGCGGCCTATGGCCAGCATTTGCTGCTCGCCGCCCGACAGGTTGCCAGCCAGGCCGTGCAGACGCTCCTTTAGCGGTGGGAACAGGTGCAAGACAGCGTCCAGCTCGTCGTCGGCGGCTTTCAGACCGTGTCGGTAAGCGCCCAGTTCCAGGTTCTCCAGCACCGTCAGCGTGGTGAGGATGGCGCGACCTTCAGGCACCTGGACGATGCCGCGCGCAACGATCTGGTGCGGGGCCAGGCGCGTGATGTCTTCGCCCTCGAAGCGCACCTGCCCGCCCGCCTTGGGCAGCAGGCCGGACAAGGCCAGCAAGGTGGTTGATTTGCCCGCGCCATTGGCACCGACCAGCGCGCTAATTTGGCCCGTCTCCAGCGTGAAGTCGATGCCGCGCACGGCCTGAATACGGCCATAATTCACAGTCAGGCCGCACACTTCAAGCATTGCCGTCATTGCGCGTCTCCGTCGTTCGCGCACACAACTGCGCTTGGGGCTACGTCATGTTCCTCATCGTCGCGGCCTAGATAGGCTTCGATCACCTGCGCGTTGCTGCGAATTTTATCCGGCCCGCCGCAGGCGATGACCTTGCCGAAGTTGAGCACGGCGATTTGCTCGCACAGGCCCATGACGAAGCGCATGTCGTGCTCGATCATGAGAATGGTGTAGCCGCGGGCACGGATGGCCTGAATTTCGGCCATCAACTCGGCGCGTTCGCCGGTATTCATGCCGGCCACCGGTTCGTCCAAGAGCAGCAGGCGCGGTTCGGTAGCCAGCGCCCGCGCCAGTTCCAGCCGCCGCTGCTCGCCGTAAGAAAGGTTATCGGCCAAATCGTGCGCCTTGCCATCGAGCTTCATCCAGGCCAGCAGTTCCAGCGCCCGCGCGCGGGCACGCGCCTCGTGGGCGCGAAAGCCGGGCAACCCCAATAACAGACCGGGCAAGCCGTAGTCCATGTGGCGGTACGTACCCACCACCACGTTTTCGAGCAGGGTCATTTCCTTGAACAGGCGGATGTTCTGGAAGGTGCGCGCGATGCCCAGCCGCGTGATCTGGTGGGGCTTTTGGCGCAGCAGATCTTGCCCCTCGAAGCTCATGCGCCCGCTGTTGGGCGCGAGCAGGCCGGTGATGAGGTTGAAAACGGTGGTCTTGCCGGCGCCGTTGGGACCGATCAGTCCGAAGATAGTGCCTTGCGGCACGCACAGATCGACCTCACTCAACACCTGCAGGCCGCCGAAGTGTTTAGAAACACCCGCCAACTCAAGCATGAGCCGCCTTTTTTGGGACCAACCAGCGCTTGAAGCGCGCCGGATCCCAAATGCCTTGCGGCAAAAAGAGGACGATCAACACCAAAATGACGCCGTTGACCATCAGCCGGTAGTCGGCCAGGCCGCGCAGCGCCTCAGGCAGCACGGTAATGATGCCGGCACCCAGAATCGGCCCGGCCAGCCCGCCGGTACCGCCGAGAATGGCCATGGTGAGAATCTCCACGCCCTTGTCAAAGCCGAATTCTCCAGGGCTAATGAAAAAGGTGAGGTGGGCATTGAGCGCCCCGGCCAGCCCGGCGATGGCTGCCCCGGCCACGAAAGCCTGCATTTTTCTGGTGCGCACGTCAACGCCCATCAGGCTGGCGGCCGTCTCGTCGCCGCGAATGGCATCGAACGCCCGGCCTATCTTGGAGGCGCGCACGCGCCAGAGTGCCAACAGCACCAGCACGACCGCCAGCAGTACGTGCCACCATTGGGTGTACTGCGGGATGCCGTTTAGACCCATGGCGCCGCCGGTCCAGGATTCGGCGTTAAGGATGAACACCCGCACCACTTCGCCGAAAGCCAGCGTCGCCATCGCCAGATACACTCCGGACAGGCGGATTACCGGCAGGCCGATGATAACGGCGATGAGGGCGGGCATGATGATACCGGCGGCCAGCGACAGGGCAAACGGTGCGCCGCACTTCATCGTCAGCAGGGCTGCGGTATAGGCGCCGATGCCCATGAACGCGGCGTTAGCCACGGCCAGCATGCCGCAAGCAAGCGTCAGCCAGATCGACAGGGCCAGCAGCGCGTTGGTGCCCAGCGTCAGCACCAGATTACCGTAAACGTCCCAGAAGTTTTGTAAATCCATGACCGGGTCTCAAGCTTTCCGCTGCACTACTTTGCCGAACAGACCTTGCGGGCGCAGCAGCAGAATCAGGAACAGCAGGCCGAAGGCCACCGCGTCGCGCATGTCCGAGCCGATGTAGGCTACCGACAGCACCTCGGCAAAGCCCAGGAACAGCCCGCCCAGCATGGCGCCGCGGATGTCGCCCATGCCGCCCAGGATGATGACCGCGATACCCTTGAGCAGGATGTCCTGGCCCATCAACGGGAAGATGGCGTTGGAATTAAGACTGATGAGCACACCGGCCAGCCCGCCCAAGGCGGCGGCGGCCAGCGAAGTCACGAAGAACAGCCGCTCGACGTTGATGCCCAAGAGGCGGGCGGCCTTTGGTGATTCGGCAATGGCGCGCAGGGCGCGGCCGAACTGGGTGCGGCGCATCACGAGCAGTAAAGCCGCCATCATTGCGAAGGACAGGACGATGATGCCCAGATCGAGCGCGGTCACTTTCACTCCGGCGATTTGCAGGGCTTCTTCCGGGACTGTGCCGAAAGGAAAGCGTAGCGTGCCCGCCCCGAATACGGCCTGGGCGCCGTTGTTCAGGATGATGGCTGTGCCGATGGTGGCGATCATCGGGATCAGGTGCGGCGCCCCCCGCTTGCGTAGCGGCTTGAGCACCAGCGCGTCGATGGCCGCCCCGGCCAGTCCGGCGGCGATCATGGCGGCGATGATTGCGACCCACAGCGGCAGATTCAAGTGGATGACAGTCATCAGCGCCGCGTAGGCGCCGACCATGAACACGGCGCCGTGCCCGAGGTTGATGATGCCCAAGACGCCAAAAACCAGCGTAAATCCCAGGGCGAACAGCGCATAGATGCAGCCCAGGCTCAGGGCGTTGACGAATTGTTGTTCCAGCATGGCAATGAAACGCTTGCGGATCGGAAGATTCTAAATTGATAGCTGGCCGCGCTTGATGGTAGCCGATTTCAGTGTGTTTTGTGTCTGTAATCGTTTACTGGCTTGCGCTATCAGCTATTGTTTCTGGTGAACGCCTCGCGTTGGCGTGGCACTTGGTGGGTATCGCTTCGCTCCACCCACCCTACCGCACTTACTTTAAGTTTCCGCGGCCACTGGCTTTCATCGCGTCCAGCGTTTGTTGAGCGTCAACGCTCCCATGTTCGGCGGCCTTGCGAAACCACACAACAGCCTGCGCATCGTCTTGCGCAACACCCCGGCCATTTGCGTACATGAAACCGAGATTGTTTTGGCTATTAACATGCCCCTGTTCGGCAGCCTTTCGGAACAAAGCAAACGCCTGTGTTTCGTCCTTGGCAACGCCCCGACCTTGGAGATACATCACGCCAAGGTTGAATTGAGCGTCAGCAAGCCCCTGTTCAACCGCTTTGCGATACCAATCTGCGGCTTGTGTTTCGTCCTTGATAATGCCCGATCCCTGCTCATACCTCACGCCGAGGTTGAATTGTGATTTGGCATCCCCTTGTTCAGCGGCATTGCGATACTGGGCCACAGTTTGTGCTTCGTCCTGTGGGACACCACCTTTCAAATTAAAAAATAAGAAAGCACCCACGAGGCACCAAAAAATCGCCGTATATTCCATTGGAATGAAAAACAGGGTATGCCGATTATTAGAAATGGTTTTTTCTTGTGTAAGCTGGTCGGTCAGCTTTTTTTCAAAATGTCCATTGAGTTTTCGCCCAAGAAACCATACAACAACGCCGGACAAGAACGAAATCGCCCCAACAAATCCTGGGTGGCGTTTTGTCCATGCCTCACCGAGACCGTATTCCAGCCCTAGCCATCCCGCGACCAGTGCGCCAACAGGAATCAAAACAGCCAAAATGCCAGCGCCTCGCCAGATAACAACAAACATTCTGTATTCCTTTCGAGGTAATTTCCAACTCAAATATCAAACAACAACCGCGCCGGGTCTTCCAGCGCTTCTTTCATCACCACTAGCAAGGTAGGATGAGTAGAGTGCAGCGAAACCCATCAACAACAACGTCGAATCGGAAAACGATGGGTTTCGCCTTCGGCTCTACCTATCCTACCTCGCTGATGCCTCGCTTGAATGAAAAATGCTCTGGTCGTGCTCAATGAACGATGTTGTACTTGCCGTCTTTGGTGACGCTGATGATCGGTGTTTGCACGGCGTCGTAGCCGGCAAGCTGGCCTGCCTTGTTCCTGATTTGGGTGAACTTGAAGGGGCCGGTAGCGCCCGTCCACTGGACATTGGTCAAGGCGTCGCGCAGCGCGGCGCGATCATTGGCAATATCGCCGCTGAAATGCACCTTTTTCATGGCCGCGGCGGCAATGCACATGCCGTCGTAGGCTTGGGCGGCGAACTGGTCGGGGTTGGTATTGTAATGAGCCTTGTAGTTGGCAATGAACTTGCTGTTTTCAGGCGTGGCGTTGTCCAGCGACCAAGGGCCGCCCACCCATATATCATCGGAAGCCGTGCCCGGCGCCATCTCGAAGATGCGGGGATTATTCAAGCCGTTACCGCCGATAAAAGGCACGTTGATGCCCAATTGGCGAGCTTGCGCCACGATCGGCCCGGCTTCGGCGATCAGCGCCGACAGCACGACGGCATCCGGGTTAGTGCCCTTGATCTTGGTTAGTTGCGCCTTGAAATCGACATCGCCGGTGGCGAATGTTTCGGTTGTCGTCACCGCAATGTGCTGGTCTTCCAGCGCCTTTTTGAACACGTCATAGCCGCCCTTGGAAAGGGCGTCATTGTTGCCGTACAGGACAGCGACCTTCTTCAGACCGAGTTTTTCCTTGGCGACTTGCACCGTGACCGGAATGACCGAGGCCTCGGTAACCGAGCTGCGGAAAATGTAGTTACCCGGATCGGTAATGCCGTCCACCGTGTTCGAGGTGGCAAACGCCACCGTTTTAGCGGCCTGGGCGATCGGATGGGCCGCCAGCGCGCCATTGGACAGCGTCGGGCCAAAGACCATCAACACCTTATCCTGAAAAATCAGCTTGCGGAAGACGTTGATGGCTTCTTCTTTTTTGGTCTGGTCGTCTTCGATCACCAGTACCAGCTTGTTGCCGTTGATGCCGCCCGCGGCATTGATTTCGTCGGCTGCCAGTTGCATGCCGTTGCGAATATTATTGCCGTATTGGGCTGCGCCGCCCGAGAGCGCCTCGGACACGCCGACGTGAATATCGGCGGCCTGGGCGGATTGAAGGCCAAAAGCCAGGAGTAGAGCGGCGGCAGCCGACGCAAATTTGAACGCGAATGTCATGGAAAACCTCCCTCAGAAGAAAGTTTTAGCTCGTCAAGAAGAGCGGCCAGAAGGCAAGGCGCGGCAGCGATTGGCCTATGCGCCGTTGAATCGCCAAATTGGGTAATAATACGTCATCCATCGCAGGGCAAATGCTTTCGAGGCTTTTCTTTTTGCGCAGCGGTATAAATCCAGCTGATTGCTGAGATGTTTAGTTCCAGCGTTTGATGGGTTAAATTCATAGTAAACTGTTCTGATTTAGTTGTCTAGAGTTTGCGGACGTATCGATAATATGTCAGGTAATTGGAAATATCCGGTGGGGTAAGGTTTCAATTTCTACTTGACCGGTTTATCGCCTTGCAGCTCAAGCAGGCGGGAGATGCCATAGCGGCTCGCCAAAACTCTTATGTTATCTTCGCTATGCCCTGTCTTTTGTTTGACGCCCTGTCTTCGTCGTCGTAGAGCAGTCATGTGAAATTATCCTATAACGCATCTTTCCAATCAGGGAGATTGGGCCGCCCAATAATCTGGATTAAACAACTTGGCATAGAAAGCTTTCGCCAAGATCCGATAAATAGGTGATATTCGAAAAAACTATTGACTTATTTTCAAAAAGTTTTATTCTAAAAAAATTGCTTTAAATTATATAATAATAATTATTAATATTATTATATTTACTTTTTTAAAAAATAATCTACTTTAAAATTGTTAAAAACAGATAGGGCTCCGATTTTTCGACTCCCTATGGCGGTCGCGGTCGTGGACTCGGTCGAATTTATGCCGCCAGGATGAAATGGTCGTTAGCTTCTCGATTGCCTCCCGTCACTGTGAACAGGCGACGCCGCAGATGGTCGCGCTTTTTCTCCAAGGCGTCAGAAGTTTTCGTGTTTTCCGCTCCGCTTCCAGCTTAGCTTTAAGCCCAGTCGGTTGATGCCACTGTACCATGCCGCTGTTTTGCTTCTTGCCGCTCCTAGAAATATTTAATGTGGTGTTGGCTAGAGTCCGTTTTAGCCTTTTCTCTTTAATATCATTTGATATTCTCACAAATCAACCTGTCAGGATGGAAGAAATAGTTTTGATAAAGAAGCGGCACCATGGCAATACACTGCTTGCTCGCGCAGCGCCAAAACGATCCGGTCGGTAGGTTGAGAAGCGAGCGAACAAGATGATTTTTATTTTGCAAACAAAAGAAATAGGGTATCATCATATTAATAATTGATGATTTTATTTTGTTTCATTTAATCAACTCAGGAGTCTATTTTCGTTATGTCTATTACACTACGGCAGTTGGAAATTTTTATCGCGGTAGCCGAGACGGCTCAGGTGACGAAAGCCAGCAAAAAGCTTTTCGTCACCCAATCGGCGGTCAGTATGGCTCTGGCGGAGTTGGAGAATCAGCTGGGTGGTCCTCTCTACGACCGTCATGGCCGCAGTCTTGTCCTCAATGCCCGTGGCCGTTATCTGCTGCCGCTGGCCAAGGAGATTGCCGAACAGGTCAACGGCATCGAAAGCACCATGACCGAACGTAACGATTCCTTGGAGGGACAGATCAACGTGGTGGCGAGCACCACGCTTGGCAATTACATCCTGCCCTATCTGGTCGGTGCTTTCAAACGGGCGCATCCCCGCGTCCATATCAATCTGCTGGTCTATAACACCAGCGAATGCGAAAAGATGCTGTTGGCAGGCAGCTCCGACATCGCCTATGTTGAGGGCTTGCCCTCGCATAATGAGGATTTGCAAGCGCGGCCTTGGTTCCGTGATGAACTGGTCGTCCTCTGTGGGCCGAGCGACCCGCTATCGCATAAGGATGTTTTCGATGTCAAAAGCGACATCCGCAACAAGAAGTGGGTTATGCGCGAAAAAACCTCCGGCACGGCGGCGATTTTCCGCGAAAAATTCAAAAATTACCTGGATGATATTAATATCGTCATGGAGATAGGTCATCCGGAAGCGATCAAGCGGGCTGTCGAGTCCGGGGCTGGGATCGCTTGCCTGTCGAATCTGTGCCTTGCCCGCGAGGTTGAGCACGGCTGGATCAAGAGCCTCAAGGTCAAGGGGATAGATATGCGTCGGCAACTGCAAGTCATTATGCGCAAAGATAAAGTCCTGTCGCCGCCGCTGACCGAGTTCACCAGCCTTTGCAATATTATGTCAGTCTGCACCCAGGAAGAACGTACTTGTCTATCGTCGCCGTGGCGTCTGCAATCCCTTTTGGCGCGGCATTCCGCAGGCCGGATGCGGCATCCAGGTTGAATCGGATCAATAGAGAACATTCTTCAGGAAGAGCCCGTGTGGCGGTACGGTTGCCCCAGCCAGCGTCCGGTTTTGCGCCGCCAGTATCGCCGCGAAGTCGGCAACGCTGATTTTCTTTTCCCCGGCCAGAAGCAGGGTGCCAACGATGTTGCGCACCATGTTGCGCAAAAAGCCATCAGCGGTCAACTCGATAGTAAATATGTTTTGAGTAGGCCGCCCAAAGGTGACGGCAAAAAGCGTCCGCACCGCGCCGCGTCCCTGCCCATTCTCCTTGTCGCGGCTGCCGCTGTTTTCAAACGAACTGAAGTCGTGGGTACCCAGCAGGGTATTCAGGCAGTCTTGCATACGCTGATCATCGAGCGCCGCCGGCACGTGCAGGGCGTAGCGGCGGAGGAAAGGCGGCTGCACCGGGGCGGTGTCGAGATAGTAGCAATAGCGCTTGCCGCGGCAGGAGAAACGGGCGTGAAAACCGACGGTCATCTCTTTGGCGCCGATAATGCGGATAGCCGGCGGCAGCATGGAATTCAAAGATTTTTGCAGTTGCAGGCAGGACAGGGCGGAATTGGTATGAAAGTTGGCCGTCATGCCGGCGGCATGCACACCGGCGTCAGTACGGCCGGCGCCGTGCAGTGTCACGCTTTTTGTCGTAATGATTGATAGGCGTTCCTCGATTTCGCCTTGGATGGTTGGGGCCGCTGCCTGGCGCTGCCAGCCCTGGTAATCGCTGCCGTCATAGGCGATGATCAGGCAGATATTGCGCGTCGCCGCCATCGCTGTCTTCTCTCAAGGGAAGAAGGCGGGCGCGGCCAAAGCGGTATGTTCCGGGAACCCACAGAGCAGATTCATGTTCTGGATGGCCTGGCCGGAAGCGCCTTTGACGATGTTGTCAATGGCGGTCATGACAATGATCCGGCCAGCGCGGCGGTCGAGGCAGAAACCGATGTCACAATAATTGCTGCCCCGGACGTACTGGGTGGCGGGAATGCCGCCTGCCGGGAGCAGACGGACGAACTCTTCCCGCCCATACATCGTGGCGTACAAGCCGGCGATTTGTTCGGCTGTCACATCTTCTTTTAACCGGGCGTAAATGGTGCTGAGGATGCCGCGCGAAACCGGCAGCAAATGCGGCGTGAAGGTGATGGTGATGGCCGACCCGTGCAGTTTTCCCAATTCCTGCTCAATTTCCGGAATATGCCGATGGACGCCGCCGACCTTGTAGGGACGAAAGCCATCGGCCACCTCGCAGTACAGAGAAGAAATGACCGCGCCGCGGCCCGCGCCGGAGGTGCCGGATTTGCTGTCGGCGATGATCGTCGTGACGTCGATGACCCGAGCCCGCAAAAGCGGTGCCAGAGCTAAAATGATTGAGGTCGGATAGCAGCCAGGGTTGGCGATCAGCCTGGCCTTTTTGATGTCGTCGCGATACAGCTCCGGCAGCCCGTAAACGGCTTCAGCCAGATACTCGGGGGCGCTGTGCGGCTCGTACCATTGTTCGTAGGTGGCGGCGTCGTCCAGGCGGAAATCGGCGGACAGATCGATGAGCTTCTTGCCAGCGGCCAGAATTTGCGGCGCCACCAGCATCGCTGTTTTGTGAGGAACAGCGGTGAAGATAATCTCAGCGCGACGGCAAATGTCCTCAATGGCCGGTTCTTCAAACGACAAATCACAGATGCCGCGCAGGCTGGGAAATACCTTGGTCATCTTTTGACCGGCGTACTGCCGCGAGGTGACCGCGACCAGTTGTGCCGTCGGATGGATGGAGAGCAAACGGGCCAGTTCGCCGCCGGTGTAACCCGACGCGCCAATGACGGCGACCGCTACTTTTTCCGGGGAAGAAATCATGGTGGCCCTCCTGAGCGAATCTGAAAATATTTCTGATGATGAACGAAAATAGGGGAATAGCAGACTGGCTGCTACTCCCCCATATGAAAACCGGCCCGGCATCAGACAACGACGATGCCCGGAGCCAAAAAAGAAATCAGCGTTTGGAGAACTGGAATTTGGCGCGGGCCGCCCTCTGGCCGTATTTTTTCCGTTCTTTGGTGCGCGGGTCACGGGTGAGAAGGCCAGCCTTTTTCAGCGGCTGCCGATTTTCGGCGTCCACCTCAAGAAGGGCGCGGGCAATGCCATGGGCCAACGCGTCGATCTGCGCACATTTGCCACCGCCAGCCAAGGTGGCCATCACGTCGTAACGATCCGCATTTTCCGTCAGGGCGAAAGGACGGCTTATCTTGTTGGTAGTATGGAGATTGCCGAAATAACTTGCGGTGTCCATGCCATTGACTGTGACCTTGCCGGCGCCCGGAATCAGCCAAACCCTGGCGACAGCACTTTTCCGTTTGCCGGTGGCGTAAAAACGGTTTTGAGCCATAATAACGTTTGCTCCTCCGATTAAATATCCAGGACAACTGGTTGCTGCGCGGCGTGCGGATGCTCATCGCCAGCGTAGACCTTCAATTTTTTCAACTGCGCCCGGCCCAGCCGGTTTTTCGGCAGCATTCCCTTCACCGCCAACATGACCAGACTGGTGGGATGTTTGATCACCATATCTTTGGCGGTCGCCTCTTTCAAACCGCCCATATAGCCGGTATGATGGTAGTATTTTTTGTCCGACCATTTATTGCCGGTCAATTTGACCTTGTCGGCATTGGTAACGATGACGAAATCGCCGTTGTCGATGAAGGTGGAAAAGGTCGGTTTGTGCTTGCCGCGCAAACGGCTGGCGACCTCGGAAGCGACACGCCCCAATACTTTGTCTTTGGCGTCAACGATGAACCACTTTTTTTCAATCGACTCGACCGGCGCCAGATATGTCTTTACGCAGGTTTCCATATTGTCAACCTCTTACCTTCTGAAAAAATAAGGGCTCAGGCGACGCTGAACCCTTTTGTCAATCTTTGGAGCGGGAAACGAGATTCGAACTCGCGACTTCAACCTTGGCAAGGTTGCACTCTACCACTGAGTTATTCCCGCAGTGTTCGTAAGCCTTATTCGAAGCGCCGTTTTATACAGGCCCAATGCCTGACTGTCAACAGAAAATGGGGCAATGAAGACGTTTTTTTCGCTGGCAGCGATAAAATACGGGATAGCTGCGCCGCTATCGGGTAGAATATTATTTTTCATTGTCAAGCAATAACCGCCAATCTTTCACCAACTCTTTGCCGTTATGACCGCCGACTCTTCCCGCCCGCGCCAGGCCGCCATCCGCCGGACTACCACCGAAACTGACATTGCCCTCGAACTCTTCCTGGATGGCCAGGGCCGCCGGGAAATTGCCAGCGGCGTCCCTTTCCTCGACCATATGCTGACCCTGTTCGCGGTGCATGGTTTTTTTGATCTCAGCTTGCAGGCCAAGGGCGATGTCGAGATCGACGACCACCATACCGTGGAAGATATCGGCATCTGCCTGGGTCAGGCTTTGGCCAAGGCCCTGGGGGATAAGGGCGGCATCGAACGCTACGCCTGCGTTCATTTGCCAATGGATGAAGCCTTGGCCCGCGTCGTGGTCGATCTTTCCAATCGTCCCTTGCTCCATTGGCAAGTGACGCCCCCTGACCAGAAAGTTGGTAACTTCGATACCGCCCTGGCCAAAGAATTTGTCCGCGCTTTTAGCCAGCATGGTGGCCTGACTTTGCATGTCGATCTCTTGCGCGGCGATAACAGTCACCATATTCTCGAAGCCATTTTCAAAGGGCTAGGCCGCTGCTTGCGCCAGGCGACGCGGCCTCTAGATGGGTTTGGCGCCGGCGGCGTTTTGTCTTCCAAAGGATCGCTGTAAAATAGAAAATTGAATTGGAGAGATTGAAGATGTCTCGTACTTTTCTCTACTTCGGCCTTATCGTGAGCCTGGTGTTTGCTGCTGGCGCCATCGCGTTCGGCGTCGCACGCGGAACAGGCCATGATGTTGGGCTTTTTAGTGGGTCAATAGCGCTGCTTTCCGGAGCAGGATCAGTTTTTTATGCAATAAACCTCTGGCCACGAATGTTTCAGCGCGAGACGCCCTCACTTGAGTTACTGTTGTCACACTATCCGGGGCCGGTAGTATTAAAGAGCGTCACGGCCAAGTTTCTGGTTTACGCGGTTGGGGCGGTTGCTATTGGCGGCGTGCTCGTATCGATACTACGAGATGACCCACCACCATCGATACTGGAGCAGGTGCTGCTAGGGTTAGGCATTCTCCTCTGTCTCGTTGGCACCATACTTCTACTCGTTGCGTCCGTCAAAGGCTCCTCACTCCGCCTGAGCCGCGACAGCCTTGAAGTCGTCGCTTTGCGGCGTCCCACAAAAGTACGATGGCACGACACAAGTGAGTTTACCCCGTCCACATTGTCTGCCAGCGCTCACCTTGAGGGTACCGTATTCAATAATGCGGCACGCAAGAAGAGTCGATTCTCAGATTACAATTCAACTATATTCGATACTTACAGCTTTACAACGCACAAAGAGCTTGCCGCTCTACTAAATGCGTGGCGGGCGCGGGCGCTGCAAGATAACGCGTGCTCGCAAAACGATGATGATTGAATCAATCGTAATTCACTGACACCGTCCAAGACCATGCCGCAACCAGTCGCCCCGGCAGCGCGCCCGCCCGCCTTGCCGCGAGAACTCAATCGCAAGATTGGCCTGGCGCTCCATGATTACGCCATGATTGAAGCGGGAGACCGCTTGCTGATTGCGGTTTCCGGTGGCATCGATTCTCTGGCTTTAGCGGCGGTATTATCCTGGTGGCGGCGCAAGGCGCCGATTACTTTTGAGCTGGCCGCCATCACCATCGATCATGGTTACTGGCGGCGGACGGGCACCGAAAATCCGGCTTTTGCCATTGAGGGGCAGTTGCGTCCCTGGGGATTGGCCCTGCGCCAGGAAACGGCCTGGGGGGAGCCGGGCGCGGCCCAGTCTTGCTTCCACTGCGCCCGCGACCGCCGCAGCCAACTTTTCACCATCGCCCGCGACAACGGCCACACGGCCATTTGCTTTGGCCATCATCGCGACGATTTGATTGATACCTTTTTCCTCAACCTTCTTTATGGCGGCAATGTCTCGACCATGAGGCCAAAGCAGATACTCTTTGACGGGCGGCTGAAGCTATTGCGGCCCCTCGCCTACCTGAGCAAAGCCGAGGTGTGTACCATTGGCCGCCTGTGGGCTCTCAGGCCACAGCCGAACCTGTGCCCGCACGCCGATGACAGCCGCCGCCAGACGGCGCGGGAGATTGTCGCCGCCATTGAGCGTTTCCAGCCTGACGCCAGGCTGGCGGTATTTTCCGCCATGAAAAATGTTAGAGCGGATTATCTGCCATAAGGATCAGCCTGGAAACTTGCGCCAGGCTCCGCAGACGGATTGTCTCCAGGCTGGGGCGCAACAATGGGCAGGCCGACACCAAAAACGCCGACACCAGCGTTTCAGTCCACGCGCCCATGTGGGGGCACGGCTTTTATCCGTCAATTTGAGTTAATTCCGTCAGCAATCTTCTTGCCAACGTTTCCATCGGGTTTTTGGATGGGCGAATTTGACGGCTTCCGCGTCAAATTTTTCCGGATCGTATTTTTTACCCAGCCAGTCGATAAGTTGTGCATGTTCGGGTTGTTTGGGAGATGCCAAAACCTCGAGCAAATGCTCATAGCCCGGTATGCCGCCGCAATCTTCCGGCGGGCAGGCGCGCCCTCCGCCGATGCAACGCGGATATTTGACGCCTTTTTCTTTCAAAAAAATGCCTTCCAGCAAAATCTCGTGCAGCCAGCCGTCGCCCATGTCGTATTCGTATGTTGCAACATCACCGGGCATATTCAGGAAACTGGCAACTTCGGTTTCCCAGCCATTGTGAGTGTTCTCGTCGGCAAAGGGATCTTCAATCGGATTGCCGTTGATGATGATGGCGCTACGCCTGCCAATACGGAACATATGAAGATGCTCATCCTGCCAGCCCATGGCGCTTTGAATGGCCACATGCAGATCCCAGAACTTATACGTCTCCGGCACTTGAATTCTTCGCCAAATCGCCGGATGAGTATCAAGTAGGGTGATTTTGAACTGGTGAATGATTTGCGGTGTTGGCATGGCGCCTCCTATTATTTGGAAAATGAGTTTGTTTGTGGGATTGGGCTTCAGAATAGTAAAGCTAGCAACATGCAATGATTAGATAGATTAGATAGCTTTTCCTGGCCTCCCTTCTTACCTCTTGACAAAAAATTCTTGGATTTATTCAGCCGCCATGGCGGAGGTGAAGTTGGCGAAGCATAATCTCGAAAGAGCTTTGGCAACTTCGCGCAAAGCCATTTACCAGTCATTGCCGGGCCAGAGACAATTCAGTCGCTTTTCCGTGTTATTTCTTACAATACGCTTTCTTTGGCCAATTCCAAAACAGCGGCTACCAGCCGGTCGATGCTGGCAGCCAGCGTATCGAGGCGGATAGAGTCAAACATATAGCAGGGCGTTGTCACCACACGGAATTTTTTGTCAATCACCACCCCGTCTGGGCCGGTTTTCTCGTGGTGCGCTCCCATGGCCCGCAGATCGGCGGCGACCTTGTCGTCATTGCCGATGGTCAAGGTCACGCCGCCGATAGCCGCAGCCAGCACTACCGGCGCAATGCACAAGGCGCCAATCGGTTTGCCAGCGGTCCGCATGGCGGCAATTGCTTGCGCCACTTCCGGCAGCGGCTGGCAGTCGCCGCCTTTCTCGGCGTAATCGCACAGATTCATGGCCGCGCCGACACCGCCGGGAAAAATAAGGGCGTCGTGCGCCAGGGCATTGAAGGCGGCGAGCGGCTTAATCTGGCCACGGGCAATCCGCGCCGCCTCGACCAGCACGTTGCGCCTCTCGGCCATGTTCTCGCTGGTCAGGTGGCTGATGACCGCAAGCTGGCCACGGTCCGGGGCGTAGCATTGGTAATCGGCGCCGTGGCGATGAATGGCCAGAAGCGTCAGGGTGGCCTCATGGATTTCCGAGCCGTCGCGATGGCCGCAACCGGAAAGGACGACTGCAATCGATGGTTTGGCGCCAACTTTACTGGGCATATTCCCTCCTAACGTTGCTATTGTTTAATAGGTAATCCTGGAAAAGAGACCAGCGGTAAAAATTTCAACAGCGCGACAACAGTTACAACAGCACCAAATTATCGCGATGCATAAGCTCGTCGCTGTCCTTGTAGCCGAGGAGGGTGGCGATCTGGTCGGAGTGGGCGCCCTGGATGCGTTTGGTGTCGGCGGCGGCATAGTTGATGAGACCGACGGCCACCGGGCGGTTGTTTTTATCCAGACAGCGGACGGCGTCGCCCGGGCCAAAGTCGCCGCGCACCTCAATAATGCCGGAAGGCAGTAGACTTCTTCCTTTCTTGGTGAGGGCGGCACAGGCGCCGTCATCGAGAATGAGCTCGCCTTTCGGTTTTAGGGTGTAAGCGATCCAATGTTTACGACTGTGCAGCGGATGCTTGGCTGGGAAAAAGAACGAGCCGACATCTTCCCCGGCGAATAGCCGCTCAATCACCCTTTCTTCCCGGCCTGGCCCGATGAAGGAGGCGCCGCCACGGGCGGCGACCATCTTGGCGGCGCGAACCTTGGTGGCCATGCCGCCGGTGCCGACGCCGCTTACGCTTTCCCCCAGCATCTTTTCTATTTCTTCATTTATTTCCACAATATTGGCAATCGGGGAGGGATTTTCCAGCTGGTCGGGCGGCGCCGGATAAAGGCCGGCGACATCGGTGAGGCAGATGGAGAGGTCGGCCTCGGTCAGGTTGGTAATTAGGGCGGCTAGACGGTCGTTGTCGCCGAAGCGCAACTCTTCCACCGAGACCGTATCGTTTTCGTTGATAATGGGCACGGCTCCAAACCGCAATAGTGTGGTCAGGGTGTTGCGAATGTTCAGGTAACGGTGGCGATGGTCGAGGTCGTCGTGGGTCAAGAGCACCTGGGCGATCGTGGTATCGCGGCGGGAAAAAAAACGGTCATAGGTGTGCATCAGGATTGACTGGCCGATGGCTGCCAGCGCCTGTTTTTCCCGGATGCCATCTTCTTGAGTCAGGCGGATGCGGCGGCGTCCGGCGGCCACGGCGCCGGAACTGACGAGAATCACCTCGCGCCCCGATTGTCGCAGAAACAGCAGACTGTCAACCAGCCGTTCGACCAGCGGCAGATTCATCCCATCTTCATCGGTAAGGATGGCGCTGCCGACCTTAACCACCACCCGCCTGGCTTTATCGAGGAGCAAGCGGCGGGTGGCGAGTCCATCTTGATAGGAAAGCTGACAGATCATGTCGTTGCGTCCGCGATTGTCAATGGGTTAGGAAAGAGGGGAACAAACCGCGCATGAATTGCATATTGTTATTTTTCTTCACCCCTTCCCGTTTCAGCGAGACAGGAAAAAATCCGCCGTTTTAGATCATCGATCCCATCGCCGTTGAGGCCAGAGACGACGACCACTTCACCCTGGCTGTCAGCGAGTTGCCGCTTTTTTTCCCGCAGTTCGTCGGCGTCAAGCAGGTCGCTTTTGTTCAGCACGAGAATTTTTCGGCGTCCGGTCAGTTCCTTTTTGTAGAGCGCCAATTCCCGTTCAATGGTGTCGATGTCCGCCGCCAAAGTCTCCGAGGAACAGTCGCCGACATGCAGCAAAATCCGCGTACGTTCGACGTGGCGCAGAAAGGTATGGCCCAGGCCGATGCCGGCGTGCGCCCCTTTGATGAGGCCGGGAATGTCGGCGATGATACAAGGCGGATGGTCGGGGGATTGCAGCACGCCCAGTTGCGGTTCAAGGGTCGTAAAAGGATAGGAGGCGATACGTGGGTTGGCGGCGGAAAGTTGGGAGAGGAGTGTTGATTTGCCGGCGTTGGGTAGGCCAACCAAGCCAGCGTCGGCAATTAACTTTAGTTCGACGCGCAGCCAGCGCGCCACACCCGGTTGTCCTGGCGTGGCCAAACGCGGGGCGCGGTTGGTACTGGAGGAGAAATGGGCGTTGCCAAAGCCGCCGTCGCCGCCTTGGGCCACCAAAAATATGTCACCATCTGTCAGGCATTCACAGATTTCTTCGTTACTGTCGGCATCGGCAATCAGCGCCCCCAACGGCACGTCGATGATACAATCGCCGCCGCCAGCGCCATGCCGGTCTTTGCCCTGACCATTGCCGCCGCGTTCGGCTTTGAAATGGATTTTCTGTTTAAAATCCAGGAGCGAATGCAGCCGCCGGTTGGCACGGATGAAAACACTGCCGCCCTTACCGCCGTCGCCGCCATTCGGTCCGCCCTTGGCCACGTACTTCTCGCGGCGGAAGCTGACACAGCCGCCGCCGCCGTCGCCAGCGGCGACATGAATTTTTGCGACATCGACAAAGGCCATGGCCGTGGGAAAGGAGGGAAAACAGCCTTCAACATACAAGAACGCCTGGCCATGCGAAACATGGTCAGGCGCGAAAAACTGCAAACGGCAAAAAATCAGGCAGCCGGAACGACACTGACCCGTTTTCTATCCTTGCCGAAATCCTCAAATTGCACGTGACCGTCGGCAGTGGCGAACAGCGTGTAATCGCGGCCCAAACCAACATTTTTGCCGGGGTGAATCCGCGTGCCTAACTGCCGCACAATGATGTTGCCGGCTTTCACCGCCTCGCCGCCGAAGCGTTTGACGCCCCGCCGTTGTCCCTGACTGTCGCGACCGTTGTGCGAACTGCCGCCCGCTTTTTTATGCGCCATGGCCCTTTACCCCTTCACCAGTTGTAACAATGCCGCCCGCGTGATGGCGGCTTAAATTGATTCCAATAATCAGGCTGCCGCGCCAACAATCTCTTCGATCTTCAAGGCAGTGAACGACTGACGGTGCCCACGGCGCAGGCGGTAGCCCTTGCGGCGTTTTTTCTTGAAGATGATGACCTTTTTACCGCGTCCCTGGTGGGCAATTTTCGCCACCACCTTGACATCGGCCAACAGCGGCTGCCCAATCCGCACATTGTCGCCGTCGGCCAGCAACAAAACCTCGGAAAGATCAATAGCGGCGCCAATGTCACCGTCCAGCTTTTCCACCCGTACCATATCGCCGCAAGCCACCTGATACTGCTTGCCGCCTGTCCGCACTATCGCATACATGCTTAAATCCTCGGATTTTTGACCGGCTCGAAGCCGTATTACGCGCACCAATTCAATGCGAGTCAAAAAGCATACTTGGCTGGGGCGTATTCGTCAACGACTAATCGCCGTGAAGAAAAATCTTTTCGTTTCGCTTGGCGCACAACAGAACAAAATATCCCGCTGGCGATGGGACGAACGGCAAGAGCGGGATGGGCTGAAACGTCGTCCCGCTCTGAAATGGATTGGCTTGTCGGGCAAGGGCCAATTACGGCTTGCCGCTTTCCAAGCGCAGTTTTTCGCGCTCCTGGCGGATGGCGCAGGCGCGTTTGAATGCCTCTTTTTTGCCGTGTTTGGTGATTGAGACCGAGGTCTTGCCCTGTTTGCCCTGGAGCGTCACCCAACTGACCTCATAACGGTTCAGTTTGTCGTTGAGGCGGACGCCGACCACGCCGGTGCCGGAGTTGGAGACGGTGACCATGTGGCGGTTGGTGCGCACCTTGCCCAGTTTTCTCTCTGTTTTGTTGCGCCATTCAACGGCGGTTTTCAGGCTGTTTTCCCGGCTGCCGCATTTGCGGTCGGAAAAGAACTTGGAGTGGGTTTTCCCCAAGAAACGCACACGCACGTACCAGCCGTGGGTGCGTTTGCTCAACTGGTCGATCCGAGCGATGTCCTTATGCTTTTCTGCCGGAGTTACCGGCTGAATGACGGTTTCCGCTGCTTTCACATTTTTTTCGCTCATTTTTTTCACCACTTTTCTCCAATAAGATTTAAAAAATGAATTACTCCCTTCATTTCGTTGCCATGAGGGCGCGAAGGGGATTCATTTTACCCGCGGAATGAGCTGGCTTGCCGTAGCCGCCAGCCTAGCTTCCTCCACAATGGCCTTTTCTTATACAAAGATAGCGTGTTTGCGAAGGAAATACAAGTCAGACTAACCAATTATTGCGCCCCTGAGTACCACAATGTCGGAGACAAGTCAAGCCTGCTATGAACTGCTGGCAATTACACGGCAATTGCGCGGTGAAGGGGGTTGCCTGTGGGATAGGCGGCAGACCATCGCCAGCATGGTTCATTACCTGAAAAGCGAGCATGAGGAACTGCTTGCCGCCATTGCCGGTGGCGATAGCGCCAATCTTTGCGAAGAGCTGGGCGACCTCATGTTTGTCCTGGTGCTGATCGCTCAGATTGCCGAGGAAGAAAATCTTTTTTCCGTCAACGATGTTTTTGCCGGCATCAGCGCCAAACTCCGCCGCCGTCATCCTCATGTTTTTGGTCAGCGGCGGCATCTGAGCATCGAAGAACTGGATGAACAGTGGCGGCGCATCAAAGCTGAGGAAAAAGCCGCCGCCGGCAAATCGGATCAGGATGGTCAGGGTGATTGACTCATTTCCGGTTACCCGGTATACTTAAAAGCTTTTATGCGCCGCAATATCGTTTATGTGGCGCCAAGTCTGGCCGTTTTCCGGCCTTTTCCCCTCTTTTCCCTTTTCCCCCGAGGAAAGGGACGAACGCATCAACAGTCCATAAGGAGGATTCACATGCGCAGGTATGAGATGATCAGCATTTTCCGCCCCGGCCTTGGCGAAGACGAGGTCAACGCCATTGTCGAAAATACGCGGAAAATCATCGAGGATGACCAGGGAACGGTTATCTGTTGCGCCCGCTGGGGCATGAAAAAATTGGCATATCCGATCAAAAAGGAAAAGCAGGGCCTGTATTATTTTTATGAATATACCGCCAGCCCCGCCGCCATCAGCGAGATTGGCCGCAAGTTCCGCATTGACGACAATGTTCTGAAGTATCTGACTGTCAAGATAGCCGACGACATCAGCGCCGAAGAACTGCAAGCCGCCATTGCCGACAACGGCAAACGCCATGCCGCTTTCCTGCGCGATGAAAGCGCCGAAAGCGCGGCGGTGCCGGAGGCCGACGCCCCGGCTGATGACGACAGCGATCTGGCAACAGAGACTGTTTCCGAATAAATTCACCTTCACGCGACAAGGAGCCAAATATGCAACAAGGGAAACAACCGAAAAAACTGTTTGCCCGGAAAAAGGTCTGCCGTTTCTGCACCGACAAAGAGCTGACCATTAATTATAAAGATGCCAAGACGCTCACCGGTTTCGTTTCCGAACGCGGCAAGATCATTCCGCGGCGGATCATCGGCACCTGTGCCACCCATCAGCGGCGGTTGAGCGAGGCGGTGAAACGGGCCCGGCATATCGCCCTCTTGCCTTACGCCGGGAATCCGCAGGAATGACAGGTGATGAACAGCCTGGCCGTGGGACGCATGGATAATGGCAAGCTGCCCCTGATTTTCCGTGACATTGTTGTCCTGTCGTTGCTGTTTGCCCTGCCATTGACAGGCCTGCTGCTGACGCCGGCGGCGCTGTATCTGCACAGCCGCCATGGGCTGTTCACGGGCAAAAGGATGCTCCTTTGCGCCGCCTGCCTGGCCGTGCCGCTGACCCTTTGGCTGTCGTCGCTGTCAACCCTTGTGCTGTCGGTGGCGTTTTTGGCGGCGGGCCTTGTCCTGGCGGCAAGCGCCAGCCGTGGCGATGGCCCGCTATTGTCGCTCGCCAAGGCGGCGCTGACGCTGGCCGCGCTGTCGGCGGCGCTGTTGTTGGCCGAGTCGCTCTTGACCGGGCAAAATATCTATCAGGCACTGGTGGTTTTTCTGCAGAGCGCGCTGCGCGAGGCCGCCCAGTATGCCGCCGGTGGTGGAGTTTCCGCGGAAACCCAGGCCATGGTTACGGAAACTCTGAACCAGGCGGCGCGGCTTGTGCCGCTGGTCTTGCCGGCGATAATGCTGATTCCGGCGCTGCTTGTGCCTTTTGCCACCATCTTGCTGTGCAACGCCATCGAAAACCTGTGTGGCCTAGAGCGCCGCTGGATTGATTTCCGGCTGTGGCGCCTGCCGGATTTTCTCGTGTGGCTTGTCATCGCCCTGGTGGCGGTTTGCCGTCTACTGGATGGTTTGCCTGCTCTCGTTGCCATCAACGCCCTGATCTTGGCGTCCCTGGCCTACGCCATGCAGGGTCTGGCCGCGGTCAAGTTTTTTTTCGACAGCCGCCGTATGCCGATGGCGGCGCAATTTATCCTCATCTTTCTTGTGGTGTCGCAGTCGTTTGGCCTGATGGCCTTGGCGATTTTGGGTCTGATCGAAGTCTGGGCCGATTTTCGCCGTCTGGGCCGCCGCAAACCACAAACCAAACCATAATAAGGAGTAAGCATGAAACTGATTCTCACAGAAACGATCAGCACCTTGGGCCGGGAAGGCGATGTTGTCGCCGTCAAGGCGGGTTATGGTCGTAACTATTTGTTGCCAAAGAAGAAAGGGGTTTTAGCCAACGAGAAAAACCTGGCCGAACTGGAACAAAACCGCGCGGCAATCGCCGCCCGTCTGGCCAAAGAAAAGGAAATTGCCGATCAGCTCGCGGCCCGTTTGGCCGGAGTGACGGTAACCGCCAGCCGGGCGGCTGGCGAGGATGGCCGTTTGTTCGGTTCGGTCACGAATAGCGAAATTGCCGCGCTGTTGGCCGAGCAGGGTGTCGCCATCGACCGGAAGCAAATTGTCCTGGCCGAGCCGATCAAGGCCATTGGCGAGTATACGGTGCAGGTGAAGGTCGGCTTACAGACCACCGCCGATCTGCTTGTCTCCGTGGTTGCCGCCACAGAAAACTAAAAGCTTTTTCCACCGGCTGCCGGGCCTGCCGCCCGGTGGCCGTTTTTTGTTTTTCCCCCGGATTTTCCCATGGATGATTTCACGGCAGCGCCGCCCGGTCAGACCCGTCTGAATCAGACCCGTCTGAAACGGATTCCTCCTCAAAATCTTGAGGCCGAGCAGGCCGTGCTTGGCTCCATCCTGTTGCGGGAAAAATCTCTGCCGGAAGTGATCGAAATCCTGCGCTCAGAGGATTTCTACCGCGATGCCCACCAGGCTCTCTTTGAGGCCATGCTGGCACTGTTTGACAAAAACGAGCGCATCGACCCGCTGACGGTCGGCGATTATCTCCGGGCTGCCAATCTCGAGGCGAAAACCGGCGGTGACGACTACCTGGCGCTTTTGACTTCGCGCATCCCGGTCGCCTCAAACATCGTCTCCTACGCCCGCATTGTCCGGCAGAAGGCGATCCTGCGCCGCCTGATCGAAGTCAGCACCGACACCGCCGCCCGCTGCTACGACGAGCAGTACGACATTGACCAGCTGGTCGATGACGCCGAGCAGGCGATTTTCGATCTTGCCGGGCGCCGCGGCGAGCAGCAGTTCATCTCGGTCAAAGATATCGCGCCGCAGGCCTTCCGCCAGGTTGAGCGGCTTTTTCAGCGCAAGGAACTGATCACCGGCGTGCCCACCGGCTTCAAGGAACTGGACAAGATCACCGCCGGGCTGCAACCCTCCGACCTGATCATCGTCGCCGCCCGCCCGTCGATGGGCAAAACCGCCTTGGCCCTCAACATCGCCCAGCATGCCGCTTTGAAGGAAAAGACCGGTGTTGCCGTTTTTAGCCTGGAGATGTCTAAGGAGCAACTGACGATGCGCCTGCTTTCCAGTGTCGGCGGCGTCGATTCCCAGCATATCCGCACCGGCAACATGCAGGGCGACGACTGGCCGAATCTGGCCCGCGCCTTGGCTCTTCTTGAGGAAAGCCCGATTTTCATCGACGATACCCCAGCCATTTCGGTGCTGGAGATGCGCAGCAAACTGCGCCGCCTGGCCGCCAAAGAAAAGATCGGCCTGGTGGTCGTCGATTATCTGCAACTGATGAGTGGCCGGTCAGCGGAAAACCGCACCCAGGAAATCAGCGATATTTCCCGGTCGCTGAAGGCCGTGGCCAAAGAACACAACCTGCCGGTGATCGCCCTGTCGCAGCTCAACCGCGGCGTTGAGAGCCGCACCGACAAACGCCCAATGCTGGCCGATTTGCGCGAATCCGGGGCTATTGAGCAGGACGCCGATGTCATCGCCTTCATCTACCGCGACGAGGTCTACAACAAAAGTGAAACTAACCCGGAGCGCGGCTACGCTGAAATCATCATCGGCAAGCAGCGCAACGGCCCCACCGGCGCCGTCCGGCTCGTCTTCCATCGCGAGGTGACGCGTTTTGAAAATCCGTCTCTCATTGACGATACGGCCCGTTTCAATCAGTCGCCGGCCTATTCCGGCCAAGAGATCAGCGGCGAAAATTTCACCGGATAACCAACCATACACTCGCAGAGAGAATGCCATGACTAACGGCACCGCCAGCGGCACTGCCAGCGGCACCATAAACGGTATTGTCAGCGCTACCGCCGTCCATAAATATGACTTCCGCGCTATCGAGGGGAAATGGCAGGCGCGCTGGCTGAGTGACAACCGGACCGATGAAGATGCCGCCAAACCCAAATACTATGTGCTGGAGATGTTTCCCTATCCGTCCGGGCGTATCCACATGGGCCATGTCCGCAATTATACCATCGGCGATGTGGTGGCGCGGTCCAAACGGATGCGCGGCTACAATGTCTTGCATCCGATGGGCTGGGACGCCTTCGGTCTGCCCGCCGAAGGCGCGGCCCAAAAAAACCACATGCACCCCGCCGCCTGGACCTACGGCAATATCGATTACATGCGTCAGCAGTTGCGGCAACTGGGCTTGTCCTACGACTGGCGGCGGGAAATCGCCACCTGTAACCCGAAATATTTTCGCCACGAGCAGAAAATGTTTCTGGAGATGTACGAAAAGGGCCTGATCTATCAGAAGGTGACCACCGTCAACTGGTGCCAGCATTGCCAGACGGTTCTCGCCAACGAGCAGGTCATTGACGGCTGCTGCTGGCGTTGCGACAGCGCCATCAAACCACGGCGCATGAGCGGCTGGTTTTTCCGCATCACCAGTTACGCCGAGGAACTGCTACAGGATCTGGATAAGCTTTCCGGTTGGCCGGAAAAAGTCGTGACCATGCAGCGTAATTGGATCGGCAAATCCACCGGTATGGCTTGCGATTTTCCGGTGACCGGCAGTGACGCCAAGATTAGCATTTTCACCACCCGGCCCGACACAGTCTTTGGCGTCACCTTCATGTCGCTGGCCCCGGAGCATCCTTTGTTGGATACCCTCGTCGCCGGGACACCGCAAGAGAAAGATGTTCGCGCCTTCATCGACGAGGTGACCACCGAAAAACAGCAACTGAATTACGGCGAGGAGCCGGAAAAGAAGGGAATTTTCACCGGGCGTTTCTGCGAGAATCCTTTTACCGGAGACAAGGTGCCGATTTATGTCGCCAATTTCGTTTTGATGGAATACGGCACCGGCGCCGTCATGGCGGTTCCGGCCCATGACGATCGCGACTTCGCCTTTGCCAAAACCTACGGCTTGCCGATTAAGCCGGTGGTGATGCCGGAAGGTATGATCCTGGATGAAAATATGGGCGAGGCCAGTACCGGCCCTGGTGTCCTCGCCGATTCCGGGCCGTTTTCCGGCATGGAGTCGGAGGCGGCCAAACAGGCGATCATCGCCCATGCTGACGCCAAGGGTTTTGGTCACGCCCAGATCACCTACCGTTTGCGTGACTGGGGCTTGTCGCGCCAGCGTTATTGGGGGGCGCCGATTCCGATCATCCACTGTGAACGCTGCGGCGTCGTGCCGGTGCCGCTGGCCGAGCTGCCGGTGGAGCTGCCAGTCGATGCCTACCAGACGAAGGATACCTGCCTGCCGCTGCATCAACGTCCAGAATTCATCGCCGCCCTCTGCCCACAATGCGGTCAGGCCGCTCGCCGCGAGACCGACACCATGGATACCTTTGTCGAGTCATCGTGGTACTTTGCCCGTTTCACCAGCCCGCGTTACGAGGACGGCCCGGTTGAAAAAGAGAAGGCCGCCTACTGGCTGCCGGTCGATCAGTATATTGGCGGCGTCGAACACGCCATTTTGCACCTGCTCTACTCGCGTTTCTTCGTTAAGGTGATGCGCGATCTCGGCTATCTGAACATTGACGAACCCTTCACCAATCTCCTGACTCAGGGCATGGTGATTAAAGATGGCGCCAAGATGTCGAAATCGAAGGGCAATGTCGTCGATCCCGACGAGCTGATCCGCCAATACGGTGCCGACACCGTCCGCCTGTTCAGCCTGTTCGCGGCGCCGCCGGAACGCGACCTCGAGTGGAATGCCAAGGGGGTGGAAGGGGCGTCGCGTTTTTTGAACCGCCTGTACCGCTACACGCTGGAATTGGGCAGCACTCCTGTCACCGCGCTTCCGCCGGTAAGCGAGGCCGGCAAGGCCATGGAGCGTCGCATCCATCAAACCATCAAACGGGTGACGGAAAACATTGAGAGCAATTTCCATTTTAATACCGCCATCAGCGCCGTCATGGAATTGTTCAACAGCCTGAGCGACGAGGCGTCATTGTCCCTGTATTGGCGCCGCCAAGCGATGCGGACGATCCTTTTGCTGCTGTCGCCCATGTCGCCGCATTTCTGCGCCGAAATGTGGCAGGCGATGGGCGAAAAGGGCGATGTCGCCGCTCAGGACTGGCCTGTTTGGGATGAGGCCATTGCCCAGGAGGAACGGCTGACCATCGTTGTCCAGGTGCAGGGCAAGGTGCGGTCGCGCCTGTCGGTGGCGGCTGATATTGACGACGACCGCCTGGTGGTCATGGCCTTGGCCGACGAAAACATCATCCGCGCCATGGCCGGCAAGACGGCGAAAAAGACCGTTGTCGTCAAAAAGAAACTTGTCAACATTGTATGCTAAGGATATCGCCGGCCAATTTTATTCTATTTATAAATCAAAACTTATATAATATGGCCCATGTCATTGCGAGGAATAGAGTGACGAAGCAGTCCATTTTTTCAATTTTTAATACAGAATGGATTGCTTTGCTTCGCTCGCAATGACACAGAGAATTATTCTGTTTTAATTTAGAAATAGAATTACAATCATTTGTGCCGTTTCCGCCTCCAGGAGGACCTCCTTTGAAAACCGCGATCCGCTGCGCCCTGTTTGCCGCCGCCTTGTTCCTGGTCACCGCCTGTGGTTACCACAATCCCTATGTCTACGACGGGCCCGACAAAACCATCTACATGAGCGAGTGGAAAAACCGCAGCAACCAGCTGGAAATAAACACGAGACTGTATCAAAGTTTGGTGCGCTGGTTCCAAAAATCCGGCTCGTTGCATGTCAGCGCCGAGAAGCTGGGGGCTGATCTGATCCTGGCCGGGGAAATCAAGTCGATTTACTTTCCCAGCCGTTCTTATATCTCAAGCAACATCGCCATCGAAGGGCGAATGCACCTGACGGTGCGCTATATTCTCAAGGACCTGCAATCGGACGTGGTGCTTTTGGAAGAACCGAACTATGTCTTCAGTGAAAACTATCTGATTTCCTCGGCCAATCCCTCGGTCACCCGCGATAACGAAGATAGCGCCCTCAGCCAGGCGATCGAGGATTTGGCGCAGAGAATATACCAGCGCTGCCTGGCCGAGATCCCGAAGCTCGAGGCGAAACGGCAGGCTCAGGCGCAAGGCCGGAAACAACCTGAAGTTCAGGACAAACAGCGGCCCGCGGCCCACGACCAATAATTTCTTTTCCGGCGCTGGTTATTTCTCGGGCGGCGTCACCGCGTAAGCGGCGATGACCGCCCCTTTTTTATTACCGGATGAGGAAGGGAAGCAGGCAGGCGCCCCATAGGTTTGATAACTCCGGTCAAGCCGCCGCCGCTTACAATCATATCAAATTAAGCAAGTTATATTTCTGACATATCATGGCCTATATGTCAAGGTCGGCTGGTATGTTTCATATGCCAAATGAACGATAGCCATTCAAATGGAACATTTATGAAATATTAAAATTTTTTCCATAAATTGACTTGC
>JAIRRG010000046.1 GCA_031256095.1 Desulfobulbaceae bacterium | reverse complement strand
TGGCCAAGAGGAAACGCTTCTGAAAGTCGAGTTGTTTCAAATAAAGCTGGAAGGCGTCGCCGGCCAGTTTTTCATCGAAGGGTTTGCCGCTGAAATGAAAGACCGGCAACTGTTTTTCCAGCAGGGCGCCAATGAAATCGTTGCGTTTCTTATCAAATTTCTCGCCCTGGGTAACCGGATTGCCTGATAAGGCGCCGACAGCGCTTAGAGGCAGGAGAAGAAGTAGGGAAAAAATGACCAAGCGGATCGTGTTCATGCTGACAACCGTTCTGAAAGAGGGACAACGGGAAGCGACGGAAAAACTGGCGCCAGTCATACCAGAATGACCCGGCAAATTCTACGGTAAAACGCCGGGCAAATTTTTTTTGTCTGGGTCAAGCGCCAACATTTCGGCGAGGCAAAGAGCGAATGGCGCCACCGGTACCGCCAGGGTTTCGGCAAAGGCCAGAAGTTCCTCAACGACAAATCCCGGATCATGGGCGATTGCGCCATGCCGCCGCGCCGACCATTCCCGCACGAGAAAGATCACCAGGGTGATGGCCGCCTGGTGGCGAAAACGCCGGTCGGTCAAGCCCAGACGGGCGAGAAAATTTTCATAACGCCTGAAATTTAGCACGCTGCGCCCCAAGCCGCGAGCGATGGGTTTGCCGAGATTTTCCCACAGCATGTCGCGCAGGACAATTTCCCTGAAACGCAGAGCGGCGGCCTGCTGGAGATGGCGGATCTCCTGACGCCCAAGGGTCAGGCGCGGGCCATCTTCGGCTTCGCTCAGATAATGGAGGGCCGAATGCAGGGCAATTTCCGGGATTTCGCCGGAATGGCGTACCGCGTACCACTCATCTTCGACTTCAGGACGCCGGGCTTTCATCATCGAAGCCAAACACCCGCCGGACGACATCGGCCTTGTTTTCCCGCTCTGACCCGGCGCCGTCCTGCTGTTTCAGGTACTGCAGAGGCGCATGGACAATTTTCCCGGCTACCGCCGCCAGCATCCTCTCTAAAGAGGCGTGGTTGGTTTCGGAAAGTTCCGGCATTTTGGCGGTAGTTTTCGCCAGTTCGTGGGCGCAAATCTCCTCGACATGACGGCGCAATTGCAAAATGGTCGGATTCAGGGCCAGATTTTGCCGCCAGGCCATGAATTTTTCTGTTTCTTCAGTGACGATAAGCTGAGCCTTGACCGCCTCCTTTTCCCGTTCCCCACGATTGACCTCGACGACGCCACCCAGATCGTCAATGTCGTAGAGATAGGTGTTTTCCAGCTCGTTCAGGGCCGGATCGAGGTCACGCGGCACGGCGATGTCGATGAAAAAGAGTGGCCGGTTGCGGCGGCGGCGCATGACCGGCACCAGGTTTTCCTTGAGCAGGATCAGGCCAGCGGCGCCGGTCGAGCTGATAACGATGTCCACCGTTTCCAGCCGGGCCAGCAATTCCGGCAGGGCCGCCGCCTGGCCATGAAAACGCCCGGCCAGTTCCTTGGCGTGGGCCAGCGTCCGGTTGACCACAGTGACGGCGGCGATTTTCTGATTCAGCAGATGCGTCATCGCCAGCTCGGCCATTTCACCGGCGCCAATCAGTAGAACATTTTTCCCTTGCAGGCTGCCGAAGATTTTTTTCGCCAGCTCGACTGCCGCGTAGCTGATCGACACCGTCGACAGGCCAATGCCGGTTTCGCTACGCACCCGTTTGGCCACCGTGAACGATTTCGGCAAGAGGCGGTTCAGGATGGCGCCAACGCAACCGGCTGCCGCCGCCTGGCGGTAGGCCGCCTTCAGTTGACCCAAAATCTGCGCCTCGCCGACGACCATCGAGTCAAGGCTCGAGGCCACCGTGAACAGATGGTGAACGGCAGCGGCCTCTTCGTAACGGTACAGATAATCGGCACCGTTTTCGGTCAAGTTATCGCCAAAGAGAAAAGCTGTCATGTCCCGCGCCGCCTGGTCGCCGCCGTCGCCGACCCACAGTGCCTCGACCCGGTTGCAGGTGGACAGCAGAAAACATTCGCGGCAGCCGGGCAGCCCTTTGAACGCCGTCAACGAATCATCAGCGCCAGCGGCCAGGGCGATTTTTTCGCGGATTCCCACCGGCGCCGTCTTGTGGTTGACACCGACAAGCAGGATGTGGTCTGGCCCGTCAGTTGCCATGAATCCCGGCTCCTCCCGATGGCGTCACCACCAGCATAAGGGTGAGGACGATGACGACAAAACCAATCACGGCCATCGCCGCCGCCCGTTTACCGCGCCAGCCGACCGTGAAACGCTGATGCAACTGCACCAAATAAACCAGCCAGATCAGCGCCGAAGAGACTTCTTTTTCACCCCACCGCCAATACACGCCATGGACCTGCCACAGCCATAGCGAACCGCTGACGATGCCCATGGTCAAAAGGATAAAGCCAATGGCCAGGCAATGGCTGTTCAACTGATCGAGGGCGTCAAGTGACGGCAGACGCGAAAAAAAATAGCCGAAATGCTTGCCCTTGAGTTCCCGCTCTTGCAGCAGGTACATGAGGCCGCCGCAGAATGCCAAAGAAAAGAAGCTGTATGCGGCGAGAGATAACCCGGCGTGCACCGGCAGCCACAGAGTCTTCGAAATCGCTGGCGCCGGTGAAAAAGTGGCGGAAAACAAGGCGGCCAAAGCCAGCAGCAGGGCCACAAGGATGGAAACAAAGGCGCCAAAATTCTTTACTTTGTAGCGCCAACGAAAGGTCAGGTAAGCCCAGGTGGCGGCGCAAGCAAAAAATACCACCGCCTCATGCGGGTTGGTCAACGGCATGGCGCCGAGGCGGGAGAAACGGGCAAAGATATAAAGCAGTTGCAGAACACCTGACACCATCATCAGCATCCGCGCCACATGCCGCAGGCCGCTGTTCTGGCGGATGAAAAAGATTAGGTAGGCCACGGCGGTCAGCACCGCCACCGCCAGCACGGCGTCAAACAGCGCCCCGGTCATCTGTTCCATGGACCGCCTCCTTTATCAGCTTTCAGAAAATCCCTCGCAAAAGGGATGAAACATCAGCATCTTCCGGCAATACAGCCGTCAAAATCCGCCGCGTCTCGGCCTCTCGCCGTTCAGGCGGCATCGCCGCCACCGCCACCAGATGCTCAATATACTCCGACAGCTGCTTTCGGTCGGGAAAAAACGGACGCAGGCGGCCACACAGCTCGGTCAAGGGCGCGTAAACATCGCCCAATTCCTGCTCCAGACGCCTCCTGAGCACTGCCGACAGGGCCGGGCTTTGGCCGCTGGTGGAAATGGTGACGAGCAGCGCTCCTTGCCTGATACTTGCCGGTAGATGAAAGTCACCGCGTGACGGATCGTCGGCGCGATTGACGAGGACGCCCAGCTCTTCGCCATCACGGCTGATTTGTTCCTGGGTGACTGGGTCGCCGGTGGCCGCGAACGCCAACACCGCCCCAGTCAAATCCTCTTTTTGGTAAGGACGGGCCAGCCAGGCGATTTCACCTTTGTCGGCCAATACAGCTAAATCGGGGGCCAGGTCCGGGCTGACCAGCCGCACCAGCGCCCGGTTGGCAAGAAGGCCGTGGGTTTTCCGCGCCGCCACCGGGCCGCCGCCGACCACCAGGCACAGGCGTCCGGAGAGGCGCAGGTTTATGGCGTAAAAATCCTCAGGCATTTTCCGGGCCACGGGGAACGAGGCGGTTGACGATGATGGCAATTTCCTTGTCATCGCGCTTGATTTTCTGTTCGTTGACCGTGATACGATAATCCTTTTCGGCGGCGGCAAGGAATTTGGGCAGGCTCCGCCTGCTGGCGTCATGGGCGAGAAATATCTGGCCGCCTGGCGCCAAGTATCGCTTGAATACCGCCAAAAGCGGCTGAAAGAACTCCTCACGGAACAAAATTTCCGCCCCGGCCAGGACGGAAAACTGGCCCAACTCCGGTGGCTTGAGCCAGTCGAGCATGACGGAACGCGCCTGCGGCAAGCCAGAGGCGGCGGCTGAGACTCGCTGAAAATCGAGGATAATTTCCTCGTAATCGCTCAGGGTCACCGCAAAACCGGCAGCCTGGGCGGTGAGACCGGGGACGCCCAATCCGGCCCCCAATTCAAGCATGGTTTGCCCCGGCTTTTTCGGCAATTGCCGCAGCAGATAGGCCAGAATAATGGCCGCGTCCCACAGCTTCACCCAAAACGGGAAGGCGGAAACATCTTCGAATGGGTCTTGGCCGCCAAGAAACTCCTCGAGGTCGGCAATCTGCAAGATCGACAAATGCGTATCGGCGATGGCGACCGGTTCGAAGCGCAGTCGGTGCGTCTGGCTGAGCCGCAGATACAGTTTTCGCTCTTCGTCCGGCAAGTGCCTGAAATCCATATTTTTCCCCGCTTGGGCAATAAAAAAGCCGGCTGACCGCGGTCAACCGGCTTGAAGCGGCTACTTCGAACAACCGCGCAACATTTGGCAATCAGCAGCCTTCGCCGGCAGCCTTCTTTTGGGAGTTTACTTTGACTTTTTCGCCAGCTTTCAGTGCTTGGGCTTTTTCCTTGTCGCAGGTCATCGTTACCTTGTCGGCGTTGACGCTGTCAACGGTGCAATCGATCTTGGCAGCAAAGCTCGCGCCCGCCGCGACGACAGTGAACAGCGCCGCCAGCGCCAGAGTACACATCGACTTCTTCATTGTCATCCTCCTTCTATAGATTTTTGGGTCATTTGCCGTCTTGGCGGGAATCCCATAACTCCCCGGGCAAAATAATTTTCAGAGGGCGTTTTATAACCACTTGGCGTCGGATTGTCAAGCATCGTTCCTGGGCGCTACTTTTGGCTGAACGTTGAGCGAAGCGTTGGTTGTAGCGCTCGTTGCCTGACTATCTTTTTTTGCTTCCTGCCACTTTTTGTCCATCAACTTGTCGGCCAGTTTGACCACGATCTGATTGCTCTTTTGCAGGCGGGCGGCCATGGTTTTGAACATCTGCAGCGACACCTCCGGATACTTCTTGATGATCTCATCCATCTTGTCGCCAGGAAAGCGCTTGACGGTGCTGCGGCCAACGGAGACGACCGAAGCCTTCCGCTTCCCACCTGAAATCACCGCCATCTCGCCAAAATACTCGCCCGGCTCGGTCAGTTTGGCGATGGTTTTCCGCCCCTTGATCACCGCCAGCGAACCGTCAATCAACTTGAAGAATTCGCAGCCGCTGTTGCCCTCGCGGATGATGATCTCGCCATCCTCGTAGGTTTCGACATCGGGATTAAGCAGATAGGCGGGCAGGCTTTCCTTGTGAGCGACGGTGTGGCGTAAGGCCTCTTCCAGACTGGTGATGCCCTGGGCCACTTTTTTTAAGGCCGCTCGCCTGAGTGGCGTCATCCCTTCCTGCTGGGCGATTTTACGCAACTGCTCTTCCGGCACATGGGCGCTGATCGCTTTCGCCACCTCTTCGGTATTTTCCATCAGTTCAAAGAAACCGACGCGTCCTTTGTAACCCCGGCCATGACATTCCGGGCAGCCAGTCGGGCCATAGACGCTCAGGCCAGCCAACTCTGTTTCCTCGAAACCGGCCTGCAGCAATTCCTCGCGGCTCGGATGCACCACCTTTTTGCAATGCTGGCAGAGCTTGCGTCCCAAACGTTGCGACAGCACCATGGTCAGTGACGAGGCCAGCAGATAAGGCGGGATGCCAATATCGACGAGACGGCCAATGGTGGCGGCGCTGTCGTTGGTGTGCAGCGTCGAAAAGACCAGGTGGCCGGTCATGGCCGCTCGAACCGCGATCTCGGCGGTTTCCATGTCGCGGATTTCACCGACCATAATGATGTCCGGGTCTTGGCGCAGAAAGGCTTTCAAAGCCGCCGCGAAGGTCATGCCCACTTCCTGGTGAACGTTGACCTGGTTGATGCCCTTGAAGTTGAATTCGACCGGGTCTTCGGCGGTGAGTATTTTGATGTCCTCGCTGTTTAAGGCGTTGAGGGCCGAGTAGAGCGTTACCGTTTTGCCGGAACCGGTTGGCCCGGTA
>JAIRRG010000041.1 GCA_031256095.1 Desulfobulbaceae bacterium | reverse complement strand
CGGCTTTCGTTGTCGATATGGGGGGAGGCGATGCTTTGACCCAGACGGCGGCCAGTTGTTTGGCGGCGGAAGTCGAGCCGATGTCCCGACCGGTCGCCGTTTCCTGCCGTGATATTTCCCGTGGCCCGGCAATGAGCATAGCCGCAGCCAGGCAGGCGGTGGAAACCGGCATCGACCTGGCAGAAGAATGTCGCCAACACGACCTGTTGGCCGTCGCCTGCCAGAGCCGCGGCGTCCGCTGTGCTGCCAGCGCCATAGCCATCCGCTGCCTTGGCGAATATAAAGAATCTGATTTGCCGGAAAGCATCGAAGCGGCGCTGATGACAGAAATTTTATCCGCCGCCTGCGACGGCAGAAACGGCCTGGAACTGCTGGCGGCCTTGGGTGGTTTCGACCTCGGTGGCGCGACGGGACTGATATTGGCTTCAGCCGCCGTTCATAGGCCGATTATCCTGAGCGATTTTGCCGCGACAGCAGCCGCTTTGGTCGCCGCCCGGCTCGAACCATTTATCCGTGATTATCTTTTCACCGCCGCTGTGGAATGTCCACTGCACCGGGCGGCGTTAAGCCTACTCGGCGCGCCGCTCCTGACCCCAGAGCAGGGCCTTGACCAATCTCTGGAGACGCTGATTGCCGCTTCCTCCCTGTTCATTGAGGCTGGCTGTGCCTAACTTTCGTCTTTTTTTCCCAGCCTTGTTTTGCGCCCTGCGTTTTCTCACGGTCTTGCCGCTCCGCTGGCGGCAGGCGCGGGATGGCGAATTCTTTCAAACAAGCGTTTTGGCCTTTCCTGTCGCTGGGCTGATCATCGGCCTATTCGGCGCCGGTTTAGCCTGGCCCCTTTCTTCTGTGCTGCGACCGTCGCTACTGGCTTGGTTTGCCATATTTTATTTATCAGGCATATCCGGCTTTCTTCACCTCGACGGCCTGGCCGACAGCGCCGATGGTTTGCTCAGCAGCCATGGGCGGGAAAAAACGCTGGCGATTATGAAAGACAGCCGTAGCGGCGCAATGGCGGTGGCCGTTATGGTCATTATAATACTAGGAAAATTTGCGGCTCTCAGCCCAATAGCAAGCCATCCGGCATCGCTTTTTTCAGCGCTCATCATTGCCCCTTTAACGGGACGGGTGGGAATTTGCCTCACCATGGCGATACTGCCCTACGCTCGCGCCACTGAAGGCGGCATCGGCGGCCTGTTCTATTCGTCATTGGCCAGAAAAGCGGCGGCCGGCGGCATCGCCCTGCTGGTGGCGGCTGGCTTCATCTGCTACCACCTGACTATTTTTAAGATAATTGCCGCCTCGTTCGCTGTCACCCTGCTCTTCGCCTGGTTCTGTAAGGGAAAAATCGGCGGCGCCACCGGCGACACCTTGGGCGCGGCCTGCGAATTGACGGAACTGGCGGCGCTGATAGCCTGTAACCTTTCTTTTTTCTAGAGATTATAGCAAGTTGCAAGCTCATCTGGCTGGATTAGTAAAGAACCGTTGCAATCCAACACCACTGGTACGCTTTCTGAGGAGCGGCTCTATGCGGTTTCCCGCTTCCACTGTAAGCAGCGGGCAATGAATCCCTCCGCCCACTCCGGGACGCCGTCGGCATGGACGTGGGTGTACAGGGCTAAGGTGTTACCAAACAACAGACCGTCGCGCCCGTCGGTGAAACCTTTGCCGCGGATCATGCGCAGAGCTAAAAGACGCCGGTCTCCTGGCCAGTCAATGACACG
Organism: Desulfobulbaceae bacterium; assembly: GCA_031256095.1. Lineage (GTDB taxonomy): Bacteria > Desulfobacterota > Desulfobulbia > Desulfobulbales > Desulfocapsaceae > UBA8130. The sequence goes on along the minus strand of JAIRRG010000041.1, from coordinate 19,028 downwards.
AGAATAGCGGAATTCATGGCCACGAACAACGGTTCCAATTTGATAAAACGGGTTGGCGCTATCCACTGCAAAATGGCAATAGCCGTGCGCCTGCGGTTTGCCGGTCATCGCCAGACGCACCGGGAAGACGCCGGCCATCGGAAAGGTTTCGCCAGCAACTTCAAGCGACTGACAAAGATAGATCAGCCCGCCGCATTCGGCGTAGATCGGCAACCCATCCAGGGCGGCCTGGCGCACCGCCGCCCGCAATGAGGCATTGGCTGCCAATTGCCGGGCGCTGGTTTCCGGGAAACCACCGCCGATGTAGAGGCCATCTAAACCTTCCGGCAAGTTCGGATCGGTCAGGGCGTTGACCGGCAGCAGTTCGGCGCCGCGAGCCGCCAGGGCTTCGAGATTCTCGTTGTAATAAAATTGAAAGGAAGCGTCATGGAAGACGCCGATTTTCAAGGGGATTTCCGGTCTTGCCACCGTCGCGACCGCCGCCAGCGGAACCACAGATGGAGCCACTGACGGCACCGCCACGCTCGTCGCGACAATCGCCTTGAGATCGCAATGTTCGCCGACAAGCCGCGCCAGCTCGGTAATAGCCTCTTCGTGGCCATGATATTCCTGCCAGGGCAGCATCCCCAGATGCCGCATCGGAAAAATATCCCGTTCCAGGCGCGGCAGCGCTCCAAGGACGGGGATACCGGTGGCCGTTTTCACCGCTTCGGCAATCACTTTTTCTTGCCGGCTGGTCGCCACCTGGTTGAGGATGACGCCAGCGATGCTCAGGCTCGGCTCGAAGTGTTGGCAGCCCAGTACCAGCGCCGCCACAGTGCGCGTCATTTTGGTGCAGTTGACGACGACAATCACCGGCAGACCCAGCAGCATGGCCAGGTCGGCGCTGGCGTAGCCGCCGGTGGCGGTGACGCCGTCATAAAGGCCGCGATTGCCTTCGATGATCGCCAGGTCGGCGCCAGCAGCGCGGCACTGGAAATGCTGGCGCAGGGTTTCCGCCGGGATCAGGTAGGGGTCGAGATTATAGCAAGGGTGGCCAGCGGCCAGTTTCAGCCATCCGGCATCGATGTAGTCCGGGCCTTTTTTGAACGGAGCGATGGTCATTCCCCGCTGGCGCAGGGCGGCGGTCAGGCCAACCGCGACTATGCTTTTCCCGGAACCACCGGCAAGACCGGCAATGAGCAATCCCCGCGTCGTCATCTTCTCAATGCCTCTCTTTGCCTTCGTTGCTCCAGGCCGTTTGATAAAGCGACAGCAACCGTTTTTCCAGGGTCAGCCGGAACCGTTCCACCGCCGGGCCATCAACTTCGGCTGGAACGGTGATGGTTTCGCCGAAATACACCTCGATGCGGGAAAAAGGTTTGGGAATTATCGTCCTGTCCCAGGACTGGATGCACCAATAACGGCTGGCAGCGCAAACAATCGGCACAATAGATCCGCCGCTGCGGGAGGCTAACAGCACCGTCCCTGGCTGTGCCCGCAACTCTGGCCCTTGCGAGCCGTCGGCAACAACGGCGCAGTGGCGGCCAGCCACGGCGTTGCTGATTAATTCTTTCAAAGCGGCGACGCCGCCACGATTGCGCGAACCGCGCGCCGCGTCCACCCCGAAACGTTTGAGCAGCCGGGCCATGTATTCGCCGTCGCGGCTGGCGCTGACCATGGCGACGCAGGAGTAACCCCTGACCCGGTAAAGCACCAGCAGCAGCGAATAGTGCCAGAACGAGCCAATCACCGGCGTGCCGTTGGCAATGGCTGTGGTCAGGCGTTCTGCGCCATGGTCGCTGAGGCGGCAGGTGGCGAACAGCAGCCGCAGCAGCCAGTAGAGCAGCCATGGCACGGCGCGGATCGACAGTTCGTAGACAAGGCCGCGGTCTTTCATGCGATTTCAATCTCCATCAGGCGCAGTGTTTTAATGCGGTCGCGCAGCCGCGCCGCCTCCTCGAAGGCCAAATCTTTGGCCGCCGCTTTCATCTCTTTTTCCAAACGGGCTATGTCCTTGTTCAGTTCGGCGATACTGCCGTAATCGCCGTAAGATGGCAATGGCTCGGCGGCCTGGGGCAGATCGCCAGTTCCCTCCACTGCGCTGTAGCCGCCGGTTTGGCGCAAATGCCGCCGCATCGAGTCTTTGATCGCCGACACCACGGTCTTCGGGACGATGCCATGCTCGCGGTTATGCGCCTCCTGCATAGCGCGGCGGCGCTCGGTTTCGCCAATGGTCGCCGCCATTGATCCCGTAATCTGATCGGCATAGAGGATGACCTGACCTTCGGCGTTACGCGCCGTCCGGCCGCAGGTTTGAATCAGAGAACGTTCGCTGCGCAGAAATCCTTCCTTATCGGCGTCAAGCACGGCCACCAGCGACACTTCCGGAATATCCAGGCCCTCGCGCAACAGGTTGATGCCAATCAGCGTCTGAAACTCGCCCTGGCGCAGGTCGCGAATCAGTTCGACGCGCTCAAGGGTCTTGATGTCGGAATGGAGATAACGCGCCTTGACGCCGGCATTGGCATAGTATTCAGTCAGGTCTTCGGCCATGCGTTTGGTCAGGGTCGTGACGAGAACCGCTTCGCCCTTGTCGGCGCGCAGGCGAATCTCGGCCAGCAAATCATCGACCTGAGTTTTGGCCGGTCGTACTTCGATTTTCGGGTCGAGCAGACCGGTTGGGCGGATAATCTGCTCGACGATTCGTCCCCCTGATTCTTTAATCTCATAGCTGCCTGGCGTCGCCGACACGTAGACCGCCTGATTGATCCGGGCGTGAAATTCGTCAAAGCGCAAGGGACGGTTGTCGAGGGCCGACGGCAACCGAAAGCCGAATTCGACCAAGGTTTTTTTGCGGGCATGGTCGCCGTTGTACATACCGCCCAACTGACCGATGGCGATGTGACTCTCGTCGATGAAGAGTAAATAATCGTCCGGGAAATAATCGAGCAAATTTGGCGGCGGCTGGCCCGGCGGTTTGCCGGTCAGATGGCGGCTGTAGTTTTCGATTCCCGTGCAGTAGCCAAGTTCGTGAATCATTTCCAGGTCGAACATCGTCCGCTGATCGAGGCGCTGGGCTTCAAGCAGGCGGTTTTCGCCGTGGAAAAAATCGAGCCGGTCTTGCAGTTCGGCCTTGATCGTGGTCATGGCCGTGGTCAGGCGGTCTTTCGAGGTGACGAAGTGGCTGCCCGGAAAGACCGTGTAGCTGCCAAGCTTTTCGATGGTGCTGCCGCGCAGGGGGTCGATGACGGCAATGGAGTCAACGGTATCGCCGAAAAATTCCAGGCGGATTGCCCGGTCTTCCTCATGCACCGGAAAGATGTCGAGGACGTCGCCGCGCATCCGGAAGGTGCCACGGTGGAAGTCCATATCGTTGCGCTCATACTGCATATGCACCAGCCGCCGCCGTGCCTCCTCCGGCGGATAATCCTGGCCGCGTTCAATGAAAAGGTGCATGTTCATGTATTCGTCGGGCGCGCCGATGCCATAGATGCAGGATACCGAGGCGACAATCAGCACGTCGCGCCGCGTCAACAGCGAGCGGGTGGCCGAATGGCGCATCCGATCGATGGCGTCGTTGATCGCCGAATCCTTTTCGATATAGGTGTCGGACTGCGGGATATAGGCTTCCGGCTGATAGAAGTCGTAATAGGACACGAAATACTCTACGGCGTTATGCGGAAACAACTCTTTGAATTCACTAAATAGCTGGGCGGCAAGGATTTTGTTGGGGGCGATGACCAAGGTCGGCCGCTGCACCGCTGCCACCACTCCGGCCATGGTGAAAGTCTTGCCGGAACCGGTGACGCCGAGGAGTACCTGACTGCGGGCGCCGCTGATAATGCCTTCGGCCAGCCGGGCGATAGCCTGGGGCTGATCACCGGCAGCCTGGTAAGGGGAGACGAGTTGGAAAGGCTGGTTCATGGTCGTATGCGGGAAAAGATGGGCATGGCATTACCAAACTATCCCCGTTTCCGCAACCGTCACGGTGGACATCGCTTGCCTCCGGCGACGATTGGCGCTTGCCAAGCCAGGCCAGGTACGGTATAAGGCGAAACTTATCGCCGGAGTGGTGAAACTGGTAGACGCACTGGACTCAAAATCCAGCGACCTCACGGTCATGTCGGTTCGATTCCGACCTCCGGCACCATCTGATAGTTCGCTGAAAGTCCAGCAAGGCGATATGTACCTTGCTGGACTTTCTTTTTTCCTGATTTTCCGCGATTTTCTCGTTTTTACTGTACACTGAGGTACGCTGAGATACGTTGACAGCCGGTTTTCTCTGCTGGTATCCTTGTTGTCAAAAACCGCATATCATCAAATTTGATACCAACACGGAGGGCGATACCAACATGCTGACCGACGTTGATGTCCGCAACGCCAAGCCGAAAGGAAATGAGTACAAGCTGACTGATGAAAAGGCCATGCACCTGCTGGTAAAACCGTCGGGCGGCAAGCTATGGCGGTTGGCGTATCGTTTCGAGGGCAAACAAAAGCTGCTTGCTATGGGCCAATATCCAGAAGTCACCTTAAAGCAAGCCCGCGAGCGGCGCGACGAAGCCCGTAGACTGCTGGCAAATGGCATTGATCCAGGCGAAGCGAGGAAGGCGGAGAAGGCTGCCAAGGAAACGGAGGCCGCGAACACCTTTGGCCGGATGGCCGAAGAATGGTTTGAGGCATGGCGGGAAGGCAAGGCTGCTGTTACTGTCCGGCATGTGCGTGACCGGCTTGACCATTTCATCTTGCCTTTCCTTGCCGACAAGTCTGTGGCGGAAATTAAGGCGGCGAATGTGCTGGAAGTCCTGAAGCCCATCGAAGCCAAAGCCCTACTCGACACCGTGCAGCGCGTCAAAATCAATATCAGCCAGGTACTACAACGCGCCATTGCCACCGGTAAACGTGAACTGGCCGACCCGTGCCCCTACCTGAATACGGTCATCAAGGCCAACATAGTCAAGCATCATGCGGCATTCACCAAACCGAGAGACGTGGCGCGGCTGCTGAAAGCAATAGATTCTCATGCCAATAATCAGCGAACGTCACCTTTCGTCAGCGCGGCATTGCGGTTGCTTCCTCTACTCTTCTGCCGTCCTGGCGAACTTATCTCCATGCGCTGGGACGATATTGACCTGGAAAAAGCCGAATGGACATATACCGTCAGTAAGACCAAAACTGACCATCTTGTTCCCCTGAGCCGTCAAGCTGTAGAGATATTGCGCGGCTTGGAGCAATACCGCTCTGGCGAATATGTTTTTCCCAGTCAGAGCCGGACGGCGCGGCACATGAGCAATATGACCATTAACCGCGCCTTGCAGGATATGGGCATCGACACCAAGCACGAGCATACCGGCCACGGTTTCCGAGCCACAGCTCGAACCATGCTGGCTGAACAACTACACTGCCAGCCTGAAGTGATTGAACACCAGCTTTCTCATGCTGTTCCTGATACCCTGGGCACCGCCTACAACAGGACAAAATATCTCGAACAGTGCAAAGCCATGATGCAAGCCTGGGCGGACTACCTCGACGAACTGAGGACAAAGGACTGATAGCCTGACAACATAATCATTGGGAACTTTCGTCAGGATGATGAAGGCGTTTTCCAAAAAAAAATTATGTAAAAAAAGGGTATATAATAGCTTACCCTGAAAAATCGCTTTTATCCGTCCCATGCAGTCAATGGAGTAGTTGAAGTTTCCGTCATTGATGCGTCTTTGCTGTCAATGATAACTCAAATTAGCATGTGACGGATAGGCAGAAACGATCTGTCACACACCCGTCACGCATCTGTCACACCCCGCTTATCCGTCACACCTGATTATCTCGTTGAGTTACCATTGTTTTCAACAAATAGTAACTCATTCATTGATTATCCAACTCTGTCGCAAACAATCTTTGTTGGTCGGGCGAACAGAAAGCCGCGCTTCTAGTCGCTGCTGGTTACTTTAGGCTAGGTGAAGCGGGAAATCCGCTCCATTATGACGGGGTTTCGATTCAGTTGATTAGGGATTCCGCCGGGTTTCAGCGGTTCCGAAATCGGAAAAAAGAAGGCCGCTCCCTGTTCGAGAGCGACCTTGAAACTACCCGTGGATTAACTTGCCGTGCCGTACCTTGGCCCATAATCAAGCAGGATAATGCTTCCAGGCGAGCGGCGCAAGACTTTGAAGCGGGCGGCGGGTGGTTGTCCGCCAGCCGTTGATATTGCTGGTTTTTCCTGTGGCCTGACGGTGAAGTGGGGGAGAGAGCGGCAGGTGGCCGGGGCTTCATATAGATATGATTCCCAGACAGTATGATCTGGCTTGAAAAAATTATCAAGTAATTTCAATGAATTGGATTGCAACACCGCCGACCCGCTGCAATTGCCGCACCATCTGTGCTTCCGATGTTCTAACAATGAGTCTGCTTATATGCGGCAGAAAATTATTGAGTAAATTCAACGGTTGCGGGTAACCCGCGACCGCCGTGCGCCAAGCGTTCGATTTTCTAACAATACCGGCATAAAAAATGACCAATAAATTATTGAATAAATTCAATGATGCCACGAACGGCGGCGCGAAGAAAAAGCTGCTGCATCGCCCTGCTTGTTGTGAGAACAGACTGACCCGGCCTGGAAAAGTGACCGTGGGGCTACCAAGAGATTGGCCCTGAAAAATTTTTGCGAGGAACAAGGCTATGGGGCGCGGGCTACATCTTGATATTAGAGAATTTCAGAAATCCTGAAAAGACATCCTCTTGAATTGGACTTTTTTTGACGCGATAAATAGTCAGGAATAGGACTTGCGAAAACATGCGCAATTAGATTATCAATTTTGCCTCTTGCTGTAACAAGAAAAAGTGTTACCATTTCTCCGCTACGGTCAGGCCGTGAGGCATGGCGGCTTTCTGATGCCCTACAGGTTGACCAATGCGGACGATACTTATACGACATGAAGTATAGTTTAGCATGGTAAAGCAACCATCATTGGAAACTTAAGAGCAACGGAGGAATTGAACTATGAGTAATGCACATCAATATCTTGATTCGTTAAACCAGGTGAGGATACCGAAACAACGATTAACCACATCAAATGTTGCTGATGTACTCGACCTACCGTTAACTACTGTTAATGTAACCAGATGTTTTAATGGCGTTGATCTACCATTAACCACGTCAAATGTTGCTGATGTGCTGAAACAATACGGAGGAATTGAACTATGAGTGATGCTATTGATCTTGTCGATGCTCAATCAGGTAGTGCTATTTTCACTACGCAACAAATTGCGGATAAGTTCGGTGTTGCCATTGATACCGTCCGATTGATGCGACGTATTCATGGCTGCTATCGGAACTTTCGACCTGTTAAAGTCAACAACCGCTTGTTCTGGTCGCCAATAAGCGAAAATCAAACACTAAAAGGTTAATGGTTTTTTCATTGGTAACAAGGCATCAACTGAAAAATTCAATCAAAGGAGGCAACCAACTGATGTGAATCTGAACCCTCTTCCTGTGTCAAAAAAATAAAAATGACATATCAAAGATTCAAATCAACGGAGACTCATATGCACGCAGCAACTCTCTCGCATGGATGCGAAAAGAAGTATCGAGTGAAGCACCGTTCAAAAGGCCACAAATGCTTTTTGAGTAAACCCATGACTCGACACGCGAGTCATTCTATTAGGAGAATGAAGAGATGTCTAATTTTACCAACAATCCTTTTGAAGAAGGATACGTGCAACAAAGAAGAGATACCGAATGGGTAGTACCTTTCGATCCGCCGAACACTCGCAGCCTGTATCGGCATCTGAACGAGCTAGTCAATAAAGCTGACCTAGTCGTCGGTTTCTCGCGTCGCTATTCCAACTCGCCAAGCTTCGTCCACGCCCATACACCTGAAGCAGCTTTGCACGACTGTCTTGATGAGGCCTTGTCGTGCTTCCTCACGTCTTATTTCTATCCTGAGTTCCTTCAGTTCTGGCAGTTCTTAGCTGAGATGTCAGAAGAACAACGCAAGGCATATATCGACGAGAAGTGCAGGCGTGTCCGGCAATCTCAGCAATCCGAGGAGGTGGTGTCACCATGGCCAAACTCAATCCTGTAATTCACTGCGCTATGCCGGATGAATATCAAGCCAAGCTGGCGGCGATGTTTGACTTGCTCGACAAAGCGCTGACGCTTAACGAGAAATCTATCGAGTGGTCGAACAAACAGATCAATGAACGGCTCGACCAGTTGCAGGCAAAGAACACTGCCAACGAACAGCTAAAAACTGTGCCTGTTTATTTAACTGAGCAACAAGTCCAAGTGATGCTGGGTCGCGGTCACACCACCGTAAATAACCTGGCAACGGACGGCTATCTTACAAGGATCAAAAACCAGGGACGTGGCACAAGGTATCTACTAGAGGAAGTCGAGGCGTTGCAGAAAAACGGCTACCCGCCGCGTGCACGAAAAGAGGGAGGGCGAAAAAATGTATCGGGCAACTGAGCAACCCCTAGCTGTTTTGCCACGGTTGACACCACCAAGGCTGACAGAAACGATGGCTGAGGCTTCGCGGCAACCCGCCAAACAGCCGTCACCGCTATTCAACCAGGCGCTATCGGCGGTTCAACAGGCTGACGCGCTGGAGTCAGTTTGCGATGGATTTGGAACAAAAAAAGCCGCCGATGCTGGCAACATCGGCTGCTTGAGAGTGGGACAGGAAGCGGTTCTTTCACCGAATAGTAACGCCGATGTGACGCAAAATCAAGCGGATACTCTCAGAGCCGCGTTGAAATATCTTCAAGTCGGGCTGTCGGTCATTCCGATTCAACCCAGTTCCAAAAAAGCCGCCGTCTCTTGGAAAATCTACCAGGAACGGCGCATGACTGAGGAAGAGGCCAAGCAACTGTTCCTGGATGAGCGACAGGTTGCCATTGTCGGCGGCGCAATTTCGAGCAACGTCGAATGCGCGGATTTTGACGCGAAAGCCAGTGAGATATTCCCTACCTTCCTGGAAACTCTGCAAGCCGTCAATCCGGCTCTGCGAGAGAAGCTGACAATCTGGCAGAACACGCCAAGCGACGGGTACCATATATTATATAGGTGCTCTGGCCCAGTCGATGGCAGTCAGAAACTGGCGGAGTCTGAGGCTTACCTGCATGAGGGCGAAAAAGAAGATAGGTCGGATACGTTCATCGAGACGCGAGGCGAAGGCGGCTATTTCCTGATTGAGCCGTCAAGAGCGGTGTCGAAGCTTGACGGGCAAATCAAGCCCTACATGCTGCATGGCGACATTGGTAACTTGCCAGTGCTGACGCCACAGGAACGCGGCACGCTGCTGACCATCGCCCGGACTTTCGACGAGAGACCGGCCACGCCGCCGCCGGAGATGCAGCCATTCGTTTCCGCCAAGCCGGACGGCAAGCGGGCGGGCGATATTCTCGAACGAGAAGGCGATTGGCATGAGTTGCTGACCGAAGCGGGCTGGAAGCCTGTTGGTGGTACCAAGCTACGCGAGCATTGGCAACGGCCAGGCAAGAAAGATAACAGCGTCAGCGCGACGCTGAATGAACAGGGACTGTTCGTCTTCTCGACGAATGCCGGTCTGCCTGTCGGTCAGCCTATCAATAAATTCGCTTTCATCGCGTTCGCCGAGTATGGCGGCAATTTCCAAGCAGCGGCGAAGGCTCTGGGTGAAAAGTATAGCGTGACGGGTGATCTGGATGAGGCGGAGATTGAGGCAGAAATTGAACGGCTGGCCGGGCTTAGCAAATACGCCTACGCCAGGCAACGCGAAACCGCCAAGAAAAAACTGAAAATGGGCGTCCAGGCGATAGACAAGCTGGTTGCTGAACGCCGGGCGGAAATCGAAGGAATCCGTGCCATGGGTTTCGCTGAGGTCGAACCAAGCCCTGAACCGCAAGACGCCGCCGCGTTGATGGGTGATATTTATCAGGCAATCAAGCGGCATATCGTCTGCGAGGACGCGGCGGCGATTGCCGCGACACTCTGGATCATGATGACCTGGTTGGCCGATGTAGTTGATTGCGCTCCTATTGCGCTGATTGCCGGGCCGGAAAAACGCTGTGGCAAGTCACAATTTTTGGCGATCATGAGCCGCCTGGTTCACAGGCCGCTGGCATCGTCCGGCATCAGTCCGGCGGCGGTGTTCCGAGTGGTTGAACAGTTTCGCCCGACGCTGCTGATTGATGAAGCTGACGCCTGTATGAAGGACAACGAAGCGCTGCGCGGCGTCATCAACAGCGGCCATACTCGCGATTCAGCCAAGGTTATCCGCTGCGAGGGCGACAATCACGTTGTGCGGACGTTTAACACCTTCGGGCCGAAGGCCATTGCTGGTATCGGGACACCGGCGGAAACCATCGTGGACAGGTCGATAATTCTCGAACTGCGCCGCCGCAAAGATAACGAACCGGTAGCGAGACTGGACGAGACTGACCCGGAGAGCTGGGCGGCGCTGCGGTCACGGCTGCGGCGTTTCAGCGATGACAACCGCGAGAAGGTGCAGGCGGCGCGCCCGATGCTACCTGACGCGCTGAACGACCGCGAGCGCGACAACTGGCGACCGCTCTTGGCAATCGCTGAACTTGCTGACGCTGCAACCGTCAAAGCGGTTTGCGATGCGGCCCTGACCATCAGCGGCAACGCCAACAGGGGCGAAGAATCGGCACAGGTGCAACTGTTGCGCTCGATGCGGGGTTTGTTCAAAGAAACTGGCTGCGCGCGGCTTGGCTCGAAACAGTTGGTGGCGCTGCTCAAACAAGATGGTCAATCTCTTTGGCCGACGTTCGACCACGGTAAGCCAGTGAACGAACGGCAAGTAGCGACGCTCCTGAAACACTTTAAGATTGAGGCCAGGCGCTTCCGTGATAGCTCCGGCGTACAATATCGCGGGTATCTCGCGGAGGATTTTCAAGAAGCGTTTGCGCGTTACCTGGCACCGCAACAGCCTGACGAGTATGTTGCAGATGGTACGCCTTTCGTCCCCATCGGGCGAGCACCAGCGGGTTTTGATTTCGCTGCTGTTATAGCAAGTCTTGGTGGCAAAGCGATTCAGTAAGCACACAGCTTGCCCGGCGTCAAACACCGGACAAGCAAAAAAGAGTTGATAGTTTTCAATCGGGGCGGCTATGTCGAATAACGAAAAACAGAAAGTTATTGTTGCCGACTTTCTATCTTGTTTAGCCGCTCCCTGAGCGCGTTCATCTCTTCCGAAATCCTCTTTTTACTACCGGACTCTTCGCGTAGATAGGAAATAACTTGCGTTAAGAGCAAGGAGTCGGTTCCTTCACTATTCAATATCCGGCGAGCCATTTTTGGCCAAGATCTTCGGAATAGCCATCGCTCTCTGTCATATAGCCGGGCCAACCCTGCGGATCATTGCCATCCAGCATCCAGCGGCCAAGAGATAGGATTTGCTCGTGGTGATAGCCTAAATACTTGGCAACCGCCTCCGCCTTCTCCTCTGATATGGGAACGTCACCTTTTTTTATTTTAGCGAAATATCCACTATTTATACCCGTGTCACGAAGCATGTCAGCTTGAAATCCGCGCCGTTCTCGTGACAGTAGCCATAGCAGGGCCGCAAGAAAACGTTCTTGTGGAGTATGTGGTTTCATGTACAAAACAATACCCCAGGGTATTTTCTTATGGCAACAGCTCAAATAAAAACATCCTCACAAGTATTTTTCGTTGCTTAATTAAATACTTATAAGTATGCTATAAAACATGAAAACATACCGTCAATTATCTATCCTGGTAGACTGCACCCCAGGTTACATATCAAATGTAGCGACGTCACGAAAGCGATGTTCGCCCCGGCTTGCCGTGTTGATTGAGCAACATACCGGCATCAAGCGTGATGTGCTTGTTTGGGGCCAGGAAAGAGATATTAGTCAGGAATTTTGGCGGTGGAAGCATTCATAATTGAACGAGGTGGAGCTAGGCAACTGTTGCCCTTCCGGGCAACCAAACACTGTAAGGGGTAAACACAATGAAACGAATCATCATCGCAGTAGCGGCAATTACGACTCTGTTCTTGGCAACGCAAGCTATGGCCGATGAGTATGTGCCGGGGTACACGAAGGAGAACGGAACGCAAGTCCAAGGATACCACCGCACTAACCCGAATTATACCCAATACGACAATTACAGCACGAAGGGAAACAGAAACCCATATACGGGGGAAAAAGGAATTAAGGTACCGAAATGATAATTTTTCCACAAGGGTTTAACCTCTTGGCGACCCAGGCATGAGTTGCAACCTATTATACCTTGGGGATAACTACTTCCTCATAACAGTGGAGATGGCGGTATGGATCACAAGAAGACGCTTTTGCTGTGCATTGTTCTTTTTCCTCTGGTTTTGTTCGGCTGCGCAACGCCAACAACAACTTATACCAAGCCTGCTGAGCCAACGGTGAAAGAATATCAGGCCGACTTGATTGTCGGGAAAACGACAAAGGCTGATATAGCGAGAATGCTCGGTACTCCCCGTAGCATGACCGACGGCGGCGGCGTCGCTGGCATGGTACAATTTGATATGATCTGGCAATACAACTTCGGGTATATACCTTCTTCAGGAAAGGAGGCAACAAGAGCTAAAATACGCTTGGTGCAAGCTGACGGTACGGAAATGTTTTACGTATTGGAAGCAAAACCTAACCCTGCCATGAGAGGACTGCTAATGGGTGGTGGAAGTGTACAGATAAGCATAAATTCAAAAGGGATACTCAGCTCTGTCTCAATAACAGATTATTGAATACGTATTCCCTGCGATGCGTTTTTCTCTTGCCATAGCCATCATAGCCGCGCTTTTAATACCGCGAGTGGCATTTACCGACGGAGTGGTCGTTTCCGTCCCAACACCGGGCGGTGGCCAATATACGCCACCGCCCGCCGGAAAGTGGGTTCCTTACTTTTCCGACCAGCCGTTTACACCAGACCGCCAGCAAGAACAGCGGCGGCCTGCGCCTGTCATCATTTCCGGAACCGGCTTTTTTGTCTCGGATAATGGGCTGTTTGCCACCAACTACCATGTCGCCGGCGAGTGTTCGAGAGTTGTCATTATTAACACTGGCAATGGTCGTGAAATCCCCGCCCGTCTTGTCCAGGCTGATGGCGTCAATGATTTAGCCGTGTTGCGGGCCGATGTGCCACGCAGTACGCCGATACCGCTTGCCTTTGGCTTTAATCTCAAACCGGGAGAAGATGTCCTCACGCTTGGTTATCCCGATCCTGAGCGGATGGGACTACAGCAAAAGGCAACTTTTGGCCTTGTGAATGCCGCTACCGGCATCCAGGATGACCCTCGATTGTGCCAGGTTGATTTACCAATTCAACCTGGCAATTCCGGCGGCCCGCTGCTCAGTCTCAAAGGGGAAGTAGTTGGCATCGTAACCGCACGCCTGAAAGGAGATGTTCAGAATGTCAATTACGCTGTGAAGGTTGATTATCTGCGCCAGCTTTTGGAAAAAAGAGGTGTGGCCAGCCAGTCTGGTAGCGACAACAAAATGTCGAGGCCGGAGGTTGTCGAAGCGTTTAAGAACTCTGTGGTGCTGGTTTTGTGCTGGCAGTAGTTTGTATAGGCTCTCCATGAACGAGTTGATAGTTTCAAATGGAGTTGAGAAACCCACCGCCTGACTTGATGTAGTTTTTATCTGTCACAGTATAAAAATATAATTATTCTAATTAGATACATTGTTTCAATTGCTGCATTATGACGGATAGGTTTTTATCTGTCACACTATCCGTCACACGAAAGTTTCCAAGGGTGGTAGAAAAATTGCTAGTTATATCATATATATAATATATATGATATAACAAAAAGACAGCGCGGTGTGACGGATGTGACGGATATTTTACAGGTACTATATACCTTTTTTTAGAGATAGAAAAAAAAGGGAGAAAGAATGCCCGGCGGCCAGGGCCGCCGATCACCACCCTACCACCTTTGGAAACTTCAAGGCCGGGTGGCGGTAGGTGAGGCCGCCCACCTTACGCCCACGTCCACCTTCATTGGAAACTTGCTGAGAGGCCAGCAATGAGAGAAAGCCGATACTGTAGAAGAAATTTAACGCTGGACATTCAGAAGCAACTGGACGAAGCTGCCAGCGCGATCATGGCTAAGGCAATCGAGATGGCGCAGGCTGGCAACCTTGCGGCTTTACGGCTGTGCTTGGAAGGGATACTGCCGCCGCTGAAGAGCAGGCCGCTGTCCGAGCCGTTGCCGGTTCAAGGCGATTACAGTACTCTCGTGCTGGCGTTGCTGCGGGCGGTTTCTGACGGTGATTTGACGGTGAGTGAAGCCTGCCAGCTTGCCTCCCTTGGTAACTCCCCACAGCGGCGGTCGGCGCTTGAAAGGGCTTTGGCTGGCCGGACTCAACCAAGTTTGCCGGAAGGCGTGAGGATGGCGAAAGCCTTGCCCGGAGGTGGTGGCCATGAAATGATCGACCAACAAGACCATGGCGGCTATCTTTGGCCGCTGAATCCGAACACGGTTGAATTGCTCAGGGAATGATTTCTTTTGGTATATTTGATGGTATGACTGGATTTGATCAAGATATTATTTAATGACTTCATACGGTTACTTAGTTTTGATTGTTCCGACCTCCACCATAAGAAAATCAAGGGGTTAGCTAAGATTGTTATTTTGGCTTACCCGTTTTTTATTTTTGTTTTGACGCTCTAACCTCACTCTGCTCCGACATTAAGGGAATTCTTTCGGCAATATTATAATTTCTTCCTTTTTCCATCCCTTCGCTGGAGACCGTTTTCTTCGCCCTCCCTCGGCCTTTTTTTCAAGCCTATCCAGAACCGTCCTTCAAAGGGCTACCTTGTCACTCTGTATCGAAACGTCGAATTGTCTGGCTGCCAGATCGCCGGTTTTCCTGGCCTGTTGCCTGCGGCCAGGCAAGCAGCCCGCCGCTCCTCAGGCAGGGACGGCTGAACACCAGCAAGAATGTGACAATTTCACCGGCAATTGACAAAGACGCCGGCGAGGCCATAGTATGACTTACGATGTCTCAACGCCTCGCCGTAAGTTTTTCAATTGACACCTGAACAAGGAGAAAATCATGCGTCAGTACACCATCGCCATTGTCGTCGGCAGCCTTCGCCAAGATTCGTTCAACCGCGCCGTGGCCCAGGCCGTTGCTAGGCTCGCGCCCGCCGATTTCACCTGCGAGGAAGTCTCAATCGCCGCCCTGCCCCTCTACAATCAGGACGCGGACGGCCACGAGGAAGAAGCGGTGCGGCAATTTCGCCAGGAAATCGCCGCCAGCGACGCGGTATTGTTCGCCACCCCGGAATACAACCGCTCAATACCAGGGGTCTTGAAAAACGCCCTTGATCAGGGTTCACGCCCGTGGGGCAAAAGCGTTTGGGCCGGGAAACCGGCGGCGGTGATCGGGGTGTCGCCAGGGGGCATGGGCACGGCCCTGGCGCAGCAGCACCTCAAAAGCGTGCTGAGTTTTCTCAACATGCCAACCCTCTGCCAACCGGAAGTCTATCTGCAATTCAAAGAGGGCCTGCTCGACAAAAACGGCAATATCGGCGAGGCAAGCAAAGGATTTTTGCAGGGTTTCGTCGACACCTTTGCCGCCTGGGTACGGCGGAATCTGGCCTGAACAGCATCATTTCCGGCCGCCGTTACCAGTCAGCCAATTGCATTGGCCACGTCTTTACGATACATTGACCGCGCTGAGGGCGGGGGGGAATAACTAGGCACAGCCCATTAGCTGGCCGCATTTTTCCTGGCTCCTCGCCACCAATTCCCCCAACCGGCAATGAAATGCCGCCGTGACAAGTGTTGTCCGCCACTTTAACCTGTTCAACGGAGAAGCCGATGACAGCCTTACAACCTCTGGATGGATACTCGCCGCCGGACGGCCCCGTGGTCCTGGTGATCATGGATGGCGTCGGTCTTGGTCGCCGCGACGAGAGTGACGGGGTGTTCATGGCCTACACGCCGCTTTTGGACCGCCTGCTGGCCGAAAATATGCTGACGCCCCTGAAGGCGCACGGGGTGGCCGTCGGCCTGCCCTCGGACGACGACATGGGCAACTCCGAGGTTGGCCATAACGCCATTGGCGCTGGTCGCATCTTTGCCCAAGGCGCTAAATTGGTGAACAACGCCATCGCTTCCGGCGCCATCTTCGCCACCGAGACTTGGCGGAAAATTTTGGCGGCTGGCGCCACCGGCGTTGTCCACTTCATCGGCCTGTTGTCGGACGGCAATGTCCACAGTCACATCAATCATCTTTTTGCCCTTTTGGATGGCTGCGCCGCCAAAGGCATTGCCAAAGTCCGCGTCCATGTTCTTTTGGATGGCCGCGATGTTGGTGAAAAGACCGCCCTCGACTATCTGCTGCCGCTTGAGGAAAAGCTCGCCACCCTGACCAACGACGGTCGCGATTACCGTATCGCCTCCGGCGGTGGCCGCATGGTGACGACCATGGATCGTTACAACGCCAACTGGCAGGTCGTGGAAAACGGCTGGCGGGCACATGTCCTCGGAATTGGCCGTCCGTTTTTGTCGGCCACCGAGGCGGTGAAGACCTATTATGCCGAAGATCCGGCCATAACTGATCAGTACCTGCCAAGCTTCGTCATCACCGAGGGCGACGAGCCGGTCGGCATGATTGGCGACAGCGATGCCGTGCTCTTCTTCAACTTCCGTGGCGACCGCGCCATCGAAATTTCCCGCGCCTTCGAGGAAAGCGATTTTCACGAATTCGAGCGCATACACCAGCCAAAAGTCTTTTTCGCCGGCATGATGCAGTATGACGGCGACGCCCTGATCCCGAAAAATTATCTGGTCGGGCCGCCGGCCCTCGATCACACGATCAGCGAGTACCTGTGCGCCAGCGGCGTCACCAGTTACGCCTTGTCGGAAACTCAGAAATTCGGTCACGTCACCTACTTCTGGAATGGCAATAAATCCGGCTACATCAACCGGGATTTGGAACTCTATGAGGAAGTGCCTTCCGATAAGGTGCGTTTCGACGAGCGGCCATGGATGCAGGCCGGGCCGATCACCGACAAGGCGATTGCCGCCGTACAGTCCGGGAAATACCGTTTCATCCGTCTCAACTACCCCAATGGTGACATGGTTGGCCACACTGGCGTGCCGCAAGCGGTGCGGATAGCCGTTGAGGCGGTCGATCTCAGTCTCAACCGCCTGCTCAAGGCTGTGGAAAAGGCCGGTGGCATCGCCGTCGTCATCGCCGATCACGGCAACGCCGACTGTATGTGGACGGAGAACAAGGGCAAGCGCGAGCCCATGGTCGCGCACACGAAGAACCCGGTGCCCTTCATTGTCGTCAACTTCTGCGAACGGCTGAAGATCAGCGGCAGCGGCGTCGAAAACCCCGGCCTAGTCAACGTCGCGGCCAGCCTGTGCCAGATGTTGGGCTTTAAGCCGCCCGCCGATTACGAACCGTCCTTGGTCGTGGTCAAAGCGGCCAGCAAAACGTCGCGAAAATGACGGAAGCGATCAGCAAATCCGAGTGCAAGCGTCGCTGTCAGTGGCAGGAAGAACTGGCGGCAACGCTGGTTGCTTTGACCGACAGCGATCTCTTGGCCTTGCCCGCCGACGCCGAGACGCTCGCAGCGATTCGTGACAGCCGCCCCTTGAAAGGTGGGGCGAGAAAACGGCAGATCAAGTATCTGGCCAAACTGCTGCGCGAGCGCGAGGTTACAGCCATCCACGCCTTTCTCGAAGAGAAGAAGGGCTCACGCTTGCGGGCGAATCAGCGCGAGCACCAAGCCGAACACCTGCGTGACACCTTCGTCAACGCGGCGATCGCCGCCTTTGAGGAAAGCCGCCGCGCGCAAATCCCCTGGGACGGCCAGTGGCACAGCGAGGCACTGACCGTCTTCCTTGCCGCCCATCCGCGACTTCAGGCGCGGGAAATCGGTCAGATGGCCGCAAGTTACGCGCAAAGCCGCAACCGCCTCTACTACCGCCAACTGTTTCGCCTGATCAAGGCGGCCATCGACCTGGAAGGCCGGGCCTGAACGGGCCGGCGCCGTTGCCACTTTTTTTGCCGTGAAAAGAAAAATTGCCTTAATCGCCCTGCTCTGCACCTTCCCGCCGATGTCGACCGATATGTACCTGGCTGCCCTACCGGCCATGGTTAAGGAGTGGCAGCAACCGCTATCGGTCATCAACCTGACGCTGGTGCTGTTCTTCGTCGCCTACTGCGGCGGCATGTTGATCTATGGCCCGCTGTCCGACCGTTATGGCCGCAAACCGCCGTTATTGGCTGGACTGGCCATCTACACCCTGGCCAGTCTTGGCTGCGCTTTGTCACCGAACGCTCTGAGCCTGATTATAGCCAGGATTCTTCAGGGATTTGGCGGCGCCGCCGCCTCGACCGTGGTCTTCGCCATCTGCAAGGACCTGTTCGCCGGCCCGGCGCGGCAGCGGCTGTTCGTACAACTGGGGGTGATTACCGCCGGAGCGCCGATTTTGGCGCCGATCATCGGTGGCTGGATCATCGGTCTATCGTCTTGGCGCTGGATTTTCGCGATGCTGGCGCTTTTGGGCATTTTGTCGGCCCGGGGCGTCTATACCATGGAGGAAACTCTGAGAGAGCGCCAAAACGCCTCAATCCTTGAGGCTTTTCGCGGCTACTTCCGCCTCTGTGGCAACATTCCTTTCATTCTCCTCACCTTTTCTTTCGCCAGCACCGGCCTGCCGATGTTCGCATTTATCGCCGCCTCCTCAGATATTTATATCAGCCATCTCGGTTATGACGAACATCAATACGGCCTGTTTTTCGCCGCCAATGCCTCGGCCTATCTCATGGCGCCGCTGGCCTTCAGTAAAGCGGCCAAACGTTTTTCCTTGCGCTGGCTGCTGCCGGCCAGCTACTTTGGCGTCCTCATTTTCGCTGCCTTGATGATCGCAGCGACGCTGCCGCCGCCTTACACCTTAAAAAATATCCTGCCGCTGCCCTACACGCTGGCGGTGCCGATGTGGCTATTGAGCTTCTCGTTTTCCTTTGGCCGCCCGCCGGGCAGCAACCTGATCCTCGAACAGGTGAAAAAAGATGTCGGCGCC
>JAIRRG010000185.1 GCA_031256095.1 Desulfobulbaceae bacterium | reverse complement strand
ATGTTCGATTGGCTCTTCCTCGTCGTCATGTTCGTCGTCGATTTCACCAAAAATTTCCTCGATGATGTCTTCCATGGTCAAGAGGCCACGCACGGCGCCGAACTCGTCGGTGACAATCGCCATGTGCGCTTTTTTCTGCTGAAACTCCCGTAACAAATCGATAATCGGCTTGTTTTCGCCGACGACATGCACCGGCAACAGGTGCTCTTCGAGGCGAAAAGGCTGGTCACGCTGGCGAGCGCAGATTTTCAGCAGGTCTTTGGCATGAATCAAACCGATGATGTGGTCGAGGCCGCCGCGATAGACGGGCACCCGCGTAAAACCGCTGTCGATGACGCGGTCGATTAACTCATCAAGGGGGATAGTGACCGGGACGCTCAAAATATCGACGGCCGGGGTCATGATTTCGTCGGCCAGGGTATTGCGGAAATCAAGGACAGAATTGATCATCTTTTCCTCGACGGCGCCAATCAAGCCCCGATCTTCCCCTTCTTCAAGGAGTTCCTGGATTTCCAGTTCAAGCTCTTCTTTCGTCTCCGGCTTGCCAAAGGATACGAGGGCGGCAAATCGGGCCAAGAGGCTTTTCCGCTGTTCCGGTTCCGGGGAGGGGTCTTCCTTATCGGGATTCATGTTCCTCAAAAAAATGGTTGGATGGTTGCCAATGCTAACCGGGGAAAAAGGGAGGGCAACATCGGCGCGGTCACAGCAAGATCGCAGAAAAAGCCGGAAATTTCAAGCCCATCCCGTTCGCCTGCCTCAATTCTGTATCCGAATCGCCGCCACGCTGTTCTTTGGCGATCCCTCGATGATTTTGTTGCTGTAAGTCAAGTAGACCAAGGTATCGCGCTTCTTGTCATAAAAACGCACGACATTTATCGTCTTGAAGAGGATCGACGACGCTTTGCGGAAAACCCGCTCGCCGTCAGTCTTGCCGGAGCGGATGTCGTCGGAGAGTTTGATTGGCCCGGTTTGCAAACACACCAGCGAGGCGTCAGAGGTATCTTCGGCGATGCCCATCGAACCGGAAATGCCGCCGGTTTTGGCGCGGCTCAAATAGCAGGTGGCGCCTGGAATATCCGGGTCGTCGAAGGCTTCGACGACTACGCGGTCATTGGCGCCAAGAAATTTGAAAGTGGTACGTGCCGAACCGATTTCTTCGGCTTGCGCTCCAGCGGCGACAAAGCTCAGTAACAGAAGCGAGCACGACACCTTGACACAGAGAGACATTTTTCCTCCTTGTAACTCGATTTATAAATTAGAAATTAAATAATTTTCTGTGTCATTGCGAGCGAAGCGAAGCAATCCATGCTCTAGTAAAAATTGAAAAATTGGATTGCTTCGTCACTCTGTTCCTCGCAATGACGCCGATCATTATGGGAATTTTAATTTAGAATTGGAATAACTTATCATTGATTGCCGTTTGTATGGTACTTTTCTAGCTTGCTCCGCCGTTTCAGGCCGTTCAGCGCCCTTTGTCCAACCGCGCCAAGGTTACTGTCCAGCCCTTGTTCCAGTCTGGCGCCTAAAGAGAGAATATGAAAAAACCCGGAACCCTTGGTTTTTCTGGGGTTTCCGGGTTGATATAGGATTCCGGTGAACTGCGCCGGACTTATGGCTGGTGGCGATGCAGGGACTTGAACCCCGGACACTGCGGATATGAGCCGCATGCTCTAACCGGCTGAGCTACATCGCCTTTCGAGTGAACGGCAGTTTATACCCGAAAGCGCCGCCGGTTTCAAGGACAGGAAAGGGGAAAAGGTAAAAAACCAGAGGCCTTTTACCTTTTCCCGAGAAAACTGATGGACTGATGGACTGATGGACGCGGCGGATTACATCATGCCGCCCATACCACCCATGCCGCCCATACCACCCGGAGGCATACCCGGGGCAGCCTTGTCTTCCGGCTTGTCGGCGATCACGCATTCGGTGGTCAGCAGCATTGCGGAAACGGAGGCGGCGTTTTGCAAGGCGGTGCGGGTGACTTTGGCCGGGTCAATGACGCCGGCGGCAATCAGGTCCTCATACTCCTCGCTGGCGGCGTTGAAGCCATGGGCGCCGGTCAGGGTCTTGACATGTTCGACGATGACCGAACCCTCACGGCCAGCGTTCGAGGCGATCTGGCGCACCGGTTCTTCGAGGGCGCGCAGCAGGATGTTTTTGCCCAGCTCCTGTTCGCCAGACAGTTTCAATTTCTTCAGGGCCGGCAGGCAGCGAATGTAAGCAATACCGCCGCCTGGCACCACGCCTTCTTCAACGGCGGCTCGCGTGGCGTTCAGAGCGTCTTCGACGCGGGCTTTCTTTTCTTTCATTTCGACTTCGGTGGCCGCGCCGACATTGATGACGGCCACGCCGCCAATCAGTTTGGCCAAGCGCTCCTGCAGCTTCTCGCGGTCGTAGTCGGAGGTGGTGTCTTCAATCTGGTTGCGAATTTGTTTGACGCGGGCCTCAAGTTTCTTCTTGTCGCCAGCGCCATCAACGATGGTGGTGTTGTCCTTGTCGACAACCACCCGTGTACAGGTGCCGAGGTCGTTCAGCGTGACATTTTCCAGCTTGATGCCCAAATCCTCGGTGATAACCTGGCCGCCGGTGAGAATAGCGATGTCTTCGAGCATCGCTTTCCGGCGGTCGCCAAAGCCAGGGGCCTTGACCGCCGCCACATTCAGGGTGCCGCGCAGCTTGTTGACCACCAAAGTGGCTAGCGCCTCGCCATCAACATCCTCGGCGACGATGAACAGACCGCGTCCCATCTTTGCCACCGCTTCAAGCACAGGCAGCAGGTCTTTCATGCTGGAGATTTTTTTCTCGACCAACAGGATGTAGGGATTATCCATGGCAACTTCCATGCGGTCGGGGTCGGTGACAAAATAAGGCGAAAGATAGCCGCGGTCGAACTGCATACCTTCGACCACATCCAGGCTGGTGTCCATCGATTTGGCTTCTTCGACGGTGATGACGCCCTCTTTGCCGACTTTATCCATGGCCTCGGCGATGATTTTGCCGATGGTCTCGTCGCTGTTGGCGGAGATGGTGCCGACCTGGGCGATTTCTTTCTGCTCTTTGGTCGGGGTGGAGATTTTTTTCAGCTCGGCGATGATCACATCGACGCCTTTGTCGATGCCGCGTTTGATTTCCATCGGATTGCCGCCGGCGGCGACCAGTTTGGCGCCTTCGGTGTAGATAGCCTGGGCCAGGACCGTGGCCGTGGTGGTGCCGTCGCCGGCAACATCGGAGGTTTTAGAGGCAACCTCTTTGACCATCTGCGCGCCCATGTTCTCGAACTTGTCGGTCAGTTCGATTTCCTTGGCGACCGTCACGCCGTCTGT
>JAIRRG010000178.1 GCA_031256095.1 Desulfobulbaceae bacterium | reverse complement strand
GTGAGGGAATTGGCCGATCCGCTCTTGGGCGTCACTGACAAACAGGCGGAAAACCTGGCGCGCGGCATCGGCGTGCCCGAGGCTTCGCTAGCGCAGGCTAGCGATACAATCAAAAAACTCTACACCTGTTACATGGGAACCGATGCCACGCTGGCCGAGATTAACCCGCTGGTTCTCGAAAGTAACGGTACTATCAAGGCGCTCGACGCCAAATTCAATTTCGACGCCAACTCCCTTTTCCGTCAAGCGGAAATTGTTGCCTACCGCGACCTGGACGAAGAAGACCCCGACGAACTTGAGGCCTCCAAATTCGATCTCGCCTACATTTCACTCGACGGCAATATCGGCTGCCTCGTCAACGGCGCCGGCCTGGCAATGGCAACGATGGACACGATCAAGCTCTTCGGCGCCGAACCGGCCAATTTTCTCGATGTCGGCGGCGGCGCCACGACCGAGAAAGTTACCGAAGCCTTCAAAATCATGCTTAAAAACCCCAAAGTCAAAGGCATCCTGGTCAACATTTTTGGCGGTATCATGCGTTGCGACACCATCGCCACCGGCGTTGTCGTCGCAGCAAAGGAAGTCGATCTCTCCGTACCGCTGGTCGTGCGCATGAAAGGCACCAACGAAGACTTGGGCAAACAGATTTTGAAAGAATCCGGCCTGCCGATCATTGCCGCCGACACCATGGCCGAATCGGCCGCCCGGATCGTCGCCGCCGTCCGATAAGGGAATCCCAAGGAAAAACCATGTCCATTCTCATCGACAAAAACACCAAGGTCATCACCCAGGGCATCACCGGCAAGACCGGCCAGTTCCACACCCGCATGTGCCGCGATTACGCGGACGGCAAAAATTGCTTCGTCGCTGGCGTCAACCCGAAAAAGGCCGGCGAGCATTTTGAAGGTATTCCGATTTACGCGACGGTCAAAGAGGCGAAGGCGGCCTGCGGCGCCACCGTTTCCGTCATCTACGTCCCGCCCGCCGGCGCCGCAGCAGCGATTTGGGAAGCGGTCGAAGCCGATCTCGATCTTGCCATTTGCATCACTGAAGGCATTCCGGTGCGCGACATGCTGATGGTGCGCAACCGCATGAAAGCCAAAGTCGCCCAAGGCGGTAAGGCAACCCTGCTGCTCGGCCCGAATTGTCCCGGCCTGATCACTCCCGATGAGATCAAAATCGGCATTATGCCCGGCCATATCCACAAAAAAGGCCGCGTCGGCGTTGTCTCCCGCTCCGGCACTTTGACCTATGAAGCGGTTGCCCAGCTCACCGAAATCGGCCTCGGTCAATCTTCCGCCGTCGGCATCGGCGGCGACCCGATCAACGGACTGAAGCACATCGACATTATGCGTATGTTCAACGACGATGCCGACACCGACGCCGTCATCATGATCGGTGAAATAGGCGGCCCGGACGAAGCCGAAGCCGCGCACTGGTGTAAAGATCATATGAAAAAGCCGATCGTCGGTTTCATCGCCGGCGTCACCGCCCCTCCCGGGAAACGCATGGGCCACGCCGGGGCGCTGATCTCAGGCGGCGCTGACACCGCCGAAGCGAAACTGGCAATCATGGAAGAATGCGGCTTCACGATCACACGTAACCCGTCGGAAATGGGTAAGATTCTCAAATCATTACTGTAAGCATTTGCTGTTCTAACCACGAAAGGGCGTCCGGCAAGGCCCGTTTATCTCGTAACTACGGTGTTTCAGTGTTTTCATTTCCATCGTGCAAGTGACGGAAAAATAGGGTACATGGGGCCATCATGTTTCTTGTGACAAAGGTATCTTAAACGCCAGCTTGATTGCGGGCATGGTGTGAGCATAGGCGCAAGCGCCAATACGACCGGAGGTTTACGTTCATGTCATCAATACCCTCGTATGCCACCCACAAGCCGGAGACCAGTTGCCGCTGTTCGGCCTATCTGGACTGGCTGCAGATGCTCACCGGGGCCTGCCTCATTCTTTTCATGCTCATGCACCTGCTCTTTGTCGGCAGCGCGATTATAAGCCCTTCACTCATGAACGGCCTGTCAAAGGTCTTTGAGTGGACTGGCATGGCCCAGATCGGCGGCCCGGTCATTTTTTTCCTGCTTCTGCTCCACTTCGTGCTGGCCGCCCGCAAAATTCCCTTTGCCAGCAAGCAACAAGGCATCATGATCGCCAACGCCAGACGCATGCATCACCTCGACACCTGGCTGTGGGTCATTCAGGCGGTATCGGGCATGGTGATCCTGGTCATGGGTTCGATCCACCTGTGGACCGTGTTGACCAACTTGCCGATCACCGCCCAGAAGAATGCCATGCGCCTCCAGGATAGCCGAGCTTGGATAGGTTTTTACATCGTCTTCATCCCCATGGTCTGGCTGCATACCGGCATTGGCTTTTACCGCATCATGGTCAAATGGGGCATCGTCGGCATTGACGGGCGTCCTGGACTGCGCAAAAAGGACGCCCTGATCGCGGCGACCGCCATGGTCATCGGCTTCATGACGCTTTGGCGTTTTGTCTTCCTTTCCATCAATTGAAAAGTAGCCGCTCATGCAAATATTCCAATCAGATCTTTTGTGCATTGGCGCCGGACTGGCCGGCGAGCGCGTCGCCATCGAAGCCGCTGACAATGGCTTTTCCGCCATCTGCCTGTCTTTAGTCCCGGCCAGACGTTCCCACTCGGCGGCCGCCATGGGCGGTATGCAGGCGGCTCTCGGCAACTCGGCCATGGGCGAGGGAGACTCCCCGGACGTCCACTTCGCCGACACGGTTAAAGGCTCCGACTGGGGATGCGATCAGGAAGTGGCCCGCATCTTCGTCAATAACGCCCCCATCGCCATGCGCCAGATGGCCTTCTGGGGCGTGCCCTGGAACCGCGTGATCGGCGGCGAGCAGACTTATTACAAGGGCGGCAAACCCTTTCAGGCTTACGAAAAGCCAGAAAATGAAGGACTTATCCACTCCCGCTCCTTTGGCGGCACAGCCAAATGGCGCACCTGCTACACCTCGGACGGCACCGGCCACGCCGTGCTCTACGCCCTGGATAATCGCGCCACCCAGATGGGCGTCGAAGTCCATGACAAGACCGAAGCCATTGCCCTGATTCATGACGGTTCAACCTGCATGGGCGCCGTCGTGCGCTGTATGAAGACCGGTGAATTGCGCGCCTATCTGGCCCGCGCCGTACTCATCGCCACCGGCGGCTATGGCCGTCTCTACCGCGCCACCACCAACGCCGTGATCTGCGACGGCGGCGGCATGGCCATCGCCCTCGATACCGGCGTCGTGCCCTTCGGCAATCCCGAGGCCATCCAGTTTCACCCGACCGGCGTTGTACCCACCGACATCCTGGTCACCGAAGGTTGCCGCGGCGACGGCGGCACTCTCCTTGACGTCAACGAATACCGTTTCATGCCCGACTACGAACCCGAAAAGCAGGAATTGGCTTCCCGCGATGTGGTCTCCCGGCGGATGGTCGAACACATACGCAAGGGCTTTGGTGTCAAAAGCGTCTACGGCCAACACCTGTGGTTGGATATCCGTCACCTGGGCGCGCACCACATCCACACCAAGCTGCGCGAAGTAGAGGATATTTGCCAGTCCTTTTTGGGCGTTGATCCCGTCACCCAGCTTATCCCCGTGCGTCCCACTCATCACTACTCCATGGGCGGCCTGCGTGTGAACAAAGACGGCGCCGCCTACGGTCTGAAAGGGCTGTTCTCGGCGGGTGAGGCTTCCTGCTGGGATATGCACGGTTTTAACCGCCTAGGCGGCAACTCCCTGGCCGAAACCGTCGTCGCCGGCATGGTCATCGGCGGCAAGGTGGTCGAATACCTGAAAGGCGCGGACACCGTGTTCAAAACCGAAACCATGCGCGACGCCGTGGCCAAACAGCAGGCCCGCATCCAGAGCCTCATCTCAGGGGCCAATGGCGGCGAAGACGTCTATGCCGTGCGCGAGGCAATGTACGACGCGCTGATCCTCGGGGCGGGCATCTTCCGCAACGGCAAGGACCTGCAGGAGAGCATTGCAAGGCTCAACACTGTCCTTGACCGCGCCCGCAAAGTGGGCCTGAAATCAAGCGGCCTCGGGGCCAGCCCGGAACTCTCGCTTGCTTTGAAAATCGAGGGACAGGTCAAGCTTGCCCTGTGTGTGACCCACGCGGCCCTGAACCGCACCGAATCGCGTGGCGCTCACACCCGCGAGGATTTCCCCGAAAGAAACGACCGCGATTGGCTGACGCGCACCCTGGCCACCTGGCCCGATTCCGCAGCCGACAAACCTGTCCTCAACTACGAGCCGGCAACCAAAGTCTTTGAAATGCCTCCAGGTGATCGCGGTTACGGCGGCGGCAAGACCATCCCCATGGACAACCCGCCCGAAGCCGCTCCCAAAGGCGCCAACGGCAAGGCACAAGGGAGCGAGAAATAATGGCCAGAATGCTGACGTTCAATATCTTCCGCTATAATCCGCAGGATTCCGCTTCGTTCCCGCATATGCAGGAGTTTCGCCTTGAGGAAACGGAGTCGATGACCCTTTTCATCGCCCTGAACCGCCTGCGCGAGGAACAAGACCACTCGCTGCAATTCGACTTCTGCTGCCGGGCCGCCATCTGCGGCGCCTGCGCCATGGTCGTAAACGGCCGCCCGGGTCTTGCCTGCCACACCAAGACCAAGGATTTTCCGGATAAAATCACCCTCATGCCCCTGCCCGTCTTCAAGCTGGTGGGCGATCTCTCCGTGGATACGGGCACATGGTTTAGGGGCATGGCCAAAAAGATCGAGTCCTGGTGCCACACCAAGAAGGTCTTTGACCCGAATGCCCAGGAAGAACGCATGGACAACGCCCTGGCCGAGCGCATCTACGAGCTTGACCGCTGTGTGGAATGCGGCTGTTGTGTGGCCGCCTGCGGCACGGCGCTGATGCGCGACGACTTCCTGGGCGCGACAGCCTTAAACCGCATTGCCCGCTTCATCCTGGATCCCCGCGACGAGCGGACCGAAAAGGACTACTTCGACATCATAGGCACGGATGAAGGCGTCTTCGGCTGCATGGGCCTGTTTGGCTGTCAGGACGTCTGCCCCAAGCGCTTGCCCCTGCAGGAGGTACTCGGCAAGTTGCGCCTAAAAATGGCTTTCGCCGCCGCCAATAACCTGTTGCCCAAATTCTTACGGCGCGAGGTTAGGTTGTAGGGCACAGCCCTGCCCTCCGACTGGGAGGAATGTTTCTCTCCCCACCCCTTTCGGGCTTTGACGAAAGCCTTGGCTGGAAAGGCATTACCTACGAACATTGTCTGATTGGACACATGGTGGGCCGCGTCCTGAAGTAGCCGGTCGGCTTCGCTTGGCCGCGCCGCCTGTGGCATCTGGCTCCTGCAAGGCGACGCCGGAAGTCATCGGCTTTGCCGAAAGCCTGGAGCGGATGTGCGCCAAGGAGCTTTTGCAACAGATCAGTTTGAAACCATGCAATGAGAGAGGAGAAGATGCCCGAAACGGGAGCCTTCATTGATGGTCCGGCGTATGATCCGGGGTATTGCCGCCATTAAAGCGACCGAATCGCCGTGCCGAAAACAGTGCAATCAGGAGCACACCGGCGCCCAGGGCGGCGACGTCAGCCGTGTCTTCCAAGCTAAAATCACCGACACGGCAGACGAACAAATAGCCGATAACGATGTTGGAAAAGCCCCAAAGCACGTTGACGGTCGACGAGGAAAGACCTTCACCCGGTGGTTTGGCGAAAGGACTTTGGAACGGCCTGCCCATCATGCCGCTGATCAGGTGGGGGAGCGCGTTCGCGAGGAAGATGCCGCCAAAGAAATAGGACAAAAGCCAAATCAAGAGCATGTCAGGCCATCCTTGCTAATGGAAAATCCGGAAAAATCTTGCGTTTAATTGCACTAAGGCCTACCCTAGCATTTTGTCATTCGCCGCTCACCCGCTTCAACAGCTCACTCTATTCTTGAGGATTTTGTTATGTCTCTGTTTACCAAAGAAGAAGCCCTGCGCTACCATTCCGTAGCCCGGAACGGTAAGCTTGAAGTGGTACCTTGTAAACCCTTCCGCAACCAGAAAGACTTAGCCTTGGCCTATTCCCCCGGCGTTGCCGAAGCCTGCCGCGCCATTTACGCTGACCCCGAAAAGTCCTGGGAATACACCAATCGCGGCAACCTGGTCGCCGTGGTTTCCAACGGCACCGCCGTCCTTGGCCTCGGCAATATCGGCCCCAGGGCCGCCAAGCCGGTCATGGAAGGCAAGGGATTACTGTTCAAAATCTTCGCCGACATTGACGTCTACGACTTCTCTATCAACGCCCCCAAACCCGAGCAGGTCATCGAATTCTGCAAGATGCTCGAACCGACCATCGGCGGTATCAACCTTGAAGATATCAAGGCCCCGGAATGCTTCGAGATCGAACAGACGCTGATTGACACCCTCGACATCCCCGTCTTCCACGACGACCAACACGGCACCGCCATTGTCAGCGCCGCCGGCCTCATCAATGCCTGCGAGATCACCGGCAAAAAAATCGAAGACCTGCGCGTGGTGGTCTCTGGAGCCGGCGCGGCCGCCATCTCCTGCAGCAAGCTCTACGTCGCCATGGGCGTAAACAAGGGCAATGTCGCCATGTTCGATTCCAAGGGCCACATCCACAAAGGCCGTACCGGTCTGCACTCGACCAAGACCTTTTTCGCCGAAGCCCAGAAGAGCGAATATAAAAGCTTGGGCGAGGCTCTGAAGGGCGCTGACGTCTTCCTCGGCCTTTCCCAGGCCGGCCTTGTCACTCAGGATATGGTCAAGGCCATGGGCAAGAGCCCGATCATCTTCGCCATGGCCAACCCCGATCCCGAAATCTCTTACACCGACGCTAAAGCCGCCCGCCCCGACGCCATCATGGGCACCGGCCGCTCGGATTTCCCCAACCAGGTTAATAACGTCTCTGGCTTCCCCTTCATCTTTCGGGGTGCCCTCGACGCTGGCGCCAAAAAGATCAACGAAGCAATGAAAATGGCCGCCGCCAAAGCCATCGCCGCTCTGACGCGGGAAAAGGTTCCCTCCGAGATCTGCGACATGTACGGCGTCAAGGAACTGAAGTTCGGCCTTGACTACGTCATGCCCAAGGCCCTCGATTTCCGCCTGCTCGAATGGGAAGCCCCGGCCGTGGCCCAAGCGGCTATCGATTCGGGTGTCGCCACGAAAAAGCTCGACATGACCGCCTACAAGGCCGCCCTGCGCCAACGCATTGACGACGCCCACAAGCGTCTGCACGCCCACTTGGATACCTACGACCTGAGCATGATCTGACACACTCCGGGACAATAGCCTTGACTTTGGAGGGGGCAAGACGGTTCTTGGCGTACGGACCGCCGAAACCGAAAGAGCAAAGCTTTGGTTATCTATCCTGACCGGGTTGAATAATCAGTAGGTTAGGATTCCCTGTTGCCTGCGTTGATGGCTTGAAGGGCGTTCCCGAAGCCATTGAGGCCGCGTTTCCCAAGTCCAACTGTGCACATCGTACATTTGGTGCGGCACAGTTTGCATTTCGTTTCCTGGAAACAACGCCGGGAAATGGCGTTTGGCCTGAAGGAGATTGTTACGCTACGGCCGTCGACCAGGCGGAGATGCAACCGACTGCTTTCACTGCGAAGTGGGTACCGCCCATCCCAAAGTGAGTCAATCATGGCGGAACAACTGGCAGCGGATCATCCCTTATTTTGCCTATCTACCACAGATACGACGGGTCATCTATACGACCAACGCCATCGAATCGTTGAACATGTCCTTGCGAAAGGTAACAAAAAATCCGGGATCGTTCTCCCATGATGAGTCTATGCTCAAGTTGCTTTATCTGGCACTGACCAGTATATTCAAGGAATAGACAATGCTTATGAAAAAATGGAAAATGGCGTTAAACTAGTTCTGCATCATGTTGGAGAACGGATGCCAAACTTCTAGCAAAAATGCTATTTACACAAAATCGCTTACCGGTCCCACAAAAATCGCTTACGGGCCCACTACCCACTACAGCTCAACTACAACTGATCCGACAGGAAAACGGTCAATATAAAGATATTTGTCAGATCAAGTCTTGAACCACTCCAGGAGGTGCAAAATGGTTTTCAGGAGATTTGGCCTATTCTTTTTCTTTCCCTTTTTACTTGCTATCCAGGCGGCTCAAGCCGCATCTCCGGTTGCCGATGCAACAGGCGGGATGGTGTTTGTCCCGGTCAAAGGCGGTTGCTTTCAGATGGGCGATTCGGTCGGCGACGGTGATCCGAATGAACGGCCCGCCCATGAAGTGTGTGTGTCCAATTTTGCCATCAGTCGCTTTGAAGTGACCAACAGCCAATACCGGCGATTCAAGCCACAGCATAACAGTGGCAGCGCCCAAGGGAGCACATTGAACGACGATAAGCAACCGGTGGTCAATGTCTCCTGGAATGATGCTGTTGCCTATGCCAAATGGCTCTCCCTCCAAACCGGCCAGACCTACCGGCTGCCAACAGAGGCCGAGTGGGAATACGCCGTCCGGGCTGGTTCGAACGAGAGCCGCTTTTGGGGCAATAATCCCGACGAAACCTGCAAATATGCCAATGTTGCGGATCTGACGGCCAAAAAGCAGTGGTCCACATGGACAACCTTCGCCTGCGACGATGGCTATGCGGTATCCGCTCCAGTCGGCAGTTTCGCGGCCAATGGCTATGGGCTCTACGACATGTTGGGCAATGTCTGGGAGTGGTGTGAGGATGTCTATAACAGCGAAGCTTACTCCAAGCTACCGAAGGACAATCCGGTCTATCACGGGTTGGGTGAATACCGTGTCATACGTGGCGGTGGTTGGAGCAACGGTCCCTTGGGGGTTCGTAGCTCGAACCGGGTCGGGCTTTCCCCCGATTTCGGCCACCATGCCCTCGGCTTCCGCCTCGTCAAATCCGGACCCTGAAGCAAGAGATAATCGCTACCGTCGGCAATCCTAAGAAACCCTGGAGAAAAATAATGAAGAAGATCAGTTTTACCGTACTGCTCGTGCCGCTCGGCCTGCTCTTGTTCAGTTCCAGCCCGTCAACGAGCGCCGCCGCCGATGCTCGCGCTAACACGGGTTTCATCGGAGCAATCACCTGTAAAGATTGCCATGAAAGGCAATATGAAACCTATGCCCGGTCAGTACATTTTCAAAAATCTGTCAAGGGGCCC
>JAIRRG010000158.1 GCA_031256095.1 Desulfobulbaceae bacterium | reverse complement strand
ATATCGGGCAGCAGACCGTTGTTGATCGTCGAACTGCCGAATAGCAGGCCCCTGGCGCCGAGGATCTCGGTCATGACGTCGCTGCGATGGCAGGAATCGAGGTTGAGCAAGTCGGCCCGCACGCCCGCGTCCTCCAGACCTTTCATCACCGCCTGAGCCATTTTTTCCGTCGAATGCCACATGGTGTTGAAGATGACCAGGGCCTTGTCGGCGCATTTGCCGGAACTCCAGGTATTATAGGCTTCAATGATCGCCTGCGGTTTATCGTGCCAAATGATGCCGTGGTCCGGGGCGATCATTTTGATATCCAGCTTCAGGTCGGCGACGGTTTTCAGCAGCTTTTGCACCAACTGCGAATAAGGATAGAGGATATTGGCGTAGTATTTGGCGCAATGCTCCATCACCACCGGCAGGTTGACCTGATCGTCAAAGCGCTCGCTAGAGGCGTAGTGCTGACCGAAGGCATCGGAGGAGAATAGGAGTTTCTCGTCCTTTAAGTACGTGAACATCGAATCCGGCCAATGCAGCATCCTGGTCTCCACGAACTGCACTGTGTGTTTGCCCAGCGACAGTTCGCCGCCGGTTTTAACCACATCAAACGGCCAGTCCTCGCGGTGAAAGTGGTCAATGATCGCCTTCTGGCCCATCGGCGAGCAAAATAATTTTTCCGGTTTGACCAGCTCCATCATCTTTGGCAGCGCCCCGGAGTGATCCATTTCAACATGGTTGACGATCAGATAGTCGATTTTTGCCGGATCGATGACCTCTTTGATACGGGCCGTCTGTTCGTCGAAAAACGGCGCTTTGACGCAATCGACAAGCGTCACTTTTTCATCGACTATCAGATAGGCGTTGTAGGTCGTGCCCTGATTGGTGGAATAACCGTGAAAGCTGCGAACATCCCAGTCAATTGCCCCAACCCAGTACACTCCTTCGGCAAGTTCGCAAGTAGCCATTGATCGCCTCCATAAATAAGAAGATGAGTTTGAAAATGCCCCGAGCGCCCGCTCGCCGCCTAAAATTTTTTTGCTTGCCAAACCAAACCATCATACTGTAGGGGCTAGACCTTGACAAGCGTGGGCTGGCAGCGAAATCAGACTCTTTTTTGATAATTATTATCAAAAAATTGCAATGAGAAAATGATACCATTTAAGTTTTGCCGGGCCGGTACGCTGTGGGAAGGCGGCTTCGGGATTTTTTCTATTGATTTTTTCGGGAATACATATTCTAATATAGGATTCAGTAGAAAAAGGGCGTATAGCTCAGTTGGTAGAGCCACCGGCTCATAACCGGTCGGTCGCAGGTTCGACCCCTGCTGCGCCCACCAGTTATGACTGGGTGTAAACCCATAAACCCCTACCGCCAGCAGGCAGCCGCTGTTTTGAAGCCGTTTTCACTCTCCACACATATTTTTTGTTCATGCCAACGCGGTGCCGGTTCGCAGCCTGGGTTGGCGGATAAAGATAAAGGTACAGCCACTTGTGGTTGTACCTTTTTTTGTTTGTATTCCTGGTTCTTCCGACGATGAGCGTTCGTATTTGCCATTTGCTTGCCCATCTTGATCGTCTGGCGCCGCCGGAGCTGGCGGAAGCCTGGGACAATGTTGGCCTCATCGTCGGCGCCACTGGCCAGGAAGTTGAAAATGTTCTCGTCTGCCTCGATGTGACGCTGGCCGCCCTTGACGAGGCAACGAGTAAAAACTGCCAGGTAATTGTCAGTCATCACCCACCAATCTTCAAACCACTTGCCCGCATCGACTTGGGCGAAGCCAGCGGCATAATGTTGCGCGCCGCCCTGGTCCACGGCGTGGCTCTGATTGCCTGCCACACCAATCTCGATAGCGCCAAAGGCGGCGTCAGCGACGCCTTGGCGCAGGCGCTTGGCTTACACGAGACGCGGCCATTGCAAAGCGTGGCCGGCCGCGCCGATGCCGGCCTGGGCCGGATTGGCCGCTTCGCCGAAGCAGTGCCAGCCAGGGAATTTCTGCGCCGGGCCGCCACCGCCACCGCCAATGCGGCGCTGCCCGTTGTTGGCACGCTGCCGGAAAGGATCACGACCGTCGCCGTCTGCGGCGGCAGTGGTTCGGAATTGGCGCCCCTTGCCTTGCGGCTTGGCGCCGAGGTCTACCTGTCCGGTGAAATCAAGCACAGTACGGCTCTGTGGGCGCGGGAGAATTGTTTCTGCCTCATCGACGGCGGCCACTGGGGCACCGAACGCCTGGCCGTTGATATTATCGCCGACTGGCTTCAGGACCTTTCCGGCATCGCCATCCACCGCGCCGAAAGTGAAAAGCCAGCGTTCAATCTGGTCAATTGCCTGACTCCGTAAACCCCATCACAAGGAGAAGAATGTGAATAAACATATCGCGCAACTGGTGCAACTCCAGGGACTCGACCTGGAACTTGACAAAATCGACAACGGCATCCGTGCTGAACAGGAGGCTTTGGCCGAGCGGGTACAGAGCATCGCCGACCGGGAAGAAGCTGTTAAAGAGCTTGCCGCCGCCATCAAAGAGAAAGAGAAAGAAAAAAAACTTCTTGAAGACACTATGGCTGACAAGCAAGATCAGGTGCGCGACCGGCAGTCGAAAATGATGCGAGTGCAGACCAGCCGTGAGCAGCAGGCCATCCTGAGAGAGATTGAGGAGGCGAAAAAGCTGGTTAAAGAGCATGAGGATCACATCCTGGCCATCATGCAGGAAGTGGAGAAAATGCAGGCCCGCATTGCCGAGGAAAAAAATCTCATTGCCGGTGAAACCACCCTAGCCGCCGAAGAAAGCAAACGGGTACGGCGGACGGTTGAGGAAATCACCACCGCCAAAAAAACCAAGCAAGCCCGGCGCAATCAGGAGGCAGCCCAAATTGATGCCGCCCTGTTGCGCAAATACGAAATGCTGCGCCAGCGCCGCCATGGCATCGCCATCACCAACGTCGATCAGGAAGTGTGCCAGGGATGTCACATGAAGTTGCCGCCGCAGCAATACAACTTGCTGTTGCGCGGCGACAGCATCCACGAATGCCCCAGTTGCCAGCGGATCGTCTACTACCGGTCACAGCAAGGGGCCTGATTTTACTGGCGCCATCCGGACATCACCGGTACAATTTTTTACGGGAGTGGGCGCGTGATCGCTCCGCCGGCAAAGGCGGAGAGGAAAGTCCGGACTCCACAGGGCAAGATGGTTCGTAACACGAACGCCGGGTGACCGGGGGATAGCGCCACAGAAAACAGACCGCCCGCCGGGCTTTTCGGCGGGTAAGGGTGAAACGGCGCGGTAAGAGCGCACCGCCCGGCTGGTGACAGCTGGGGCATGGCAAGCCCCATCCGGAGCAAGACCAAATAAGAAGACAATTGAGGGCGGCCCGTCCGATGTCTTCGGGTAGGTTGCACGAGGCGCTGGGCGACTGGCGTCCCAGTTAAATGATCACGGCTCGCATGAGTACAGAATCCGGCTTACAACCCACTCCCGTTTTTTCCTTTTTCCCCAACTGATTCATGACCGCTGCCGCCGTCATTGTCGCCGCCGGTTCCGGCAGCCGCATGGGTATGTCGATACCCAAACAGTACGCGATGCTGGCTGGGGTGCCGGTGCTGACGCGCGCTCTTGCCCCTTTTCTCAGTCACCCGGAAATCAGCCAGGTCGTTGTCGTCTGCCAGGCGGCGCGGCTTGCTGAAACTGAAGCCCTGTGCGCCAGCCATGGCCTTCTCTCGCCGCGTCTGCGTTTTGTTGCCGGTGGCAGGCGCCGGCAGGATTCGGTCTTGGCCGGGTTGAGGGCAGTGGCCGCCGAGACCGAGATCGTTCTCGTCCATGATGGGGCCAGGCCTTTGGCAACGGCGGCGCTGATTGACCGTTGCCTGGCCGCCGCCCGCCGCGATGGCGCCGCCATTGCCGCTATCGAAGCGCAAGATACCCTGAAGCGGCGGGACGAAAATGGACAGATTGCCGCCACCGTCAGCCGCGATGGTTTGTGGCAGGCGCAGACGCCGCAGGCGGCGCGGCTCGATCTGCTCCTGGCCGCCTTCGCTCAATTCGGCCAGGTGGATGTCACCGACGAGGCGGCGCTCTTGGAAATGGCCGGCGTCCCGGTGACGCTGGTGGCGGGCGAGTGTTCCAACATCAAAATCACCCATCAAGAGGACCTGGTCTTGGCGGAAAAATTGCTGGCGCAGCCAGCTCCTGGCCACAGGCCGCGTATCGGCCATGGTTATGACGCCCATCGTTTCGCGGCCGACCGCGCCCTGGTGCTGGCCGGGGTAACGATTCCGCAGGCGCTGGGGCTGGCTGGGCACTCCGATGCCGACGCCGCCAGCCACGCCCTGTGTGATGCCATCTTGGGCGCTTTGGCTTTGGGCGACATTGGCCGCCATTTTCCCGACAGCAGCGCCGAGTTCAAAGGCATCCGCTCCATTATTTTGCTGGAGAAAGTCATGGCCATGGCCCGCGAACGCGGCCTGCGGCTCGGTAATGCCGATATAACCATTATTTGCCAGGCACCGAAACTTGCCCCCTTCATGGGCGAGATGCAACAAACGCTGGCGGCGGCTTGCGGCTGCCTGTCGGACGACATCAACATCAAAGCGACCACCACGGAAAAGATGGGATTCACCGGGCGTGGCGAGGGCATCGCCTGCCACGCCGTGGCGCTTCTTTCCTGTAAGGATTAAACAATGGACATTGCCGTCGACCGCGAACGCTTGGCCGCAACTTTTATCAAACTGTGCGAAATCGCCAGCCCATCGCGCCATGAACGGGTCATTGCCGATCATCTGAAAAAGTTGTTTACCGAATTGGGGGCGGTCAGTGTCGAGGAAGACGATTCGGCCACGGCAACGGGTTCGAACAGCGGCAACCTGCTCATCCGCTTTCTAGGCAACCAGCCAGGGCGGGACGGCTTCTTTTTTTCCTGTCACATGGACACGGTTGAACCCGGCGAAAGGGTCAGGGTGCGGCGCGAAAATGACCTGTTCACGAGCGTGGGTGACACCATTTTGGGCGGCGACGACAAATCGGGCATAGCCGCCGTCATCGAAACCATGCGGCTTTTACGGCAGACGAAGGCCAGTCACCCGGACATCGAAATCGTCATCACCACCTGCGAGGAACTCGGCCTGCTCGGCGCCAAATCCTTCGATACCCGTTGCCTGCGCGGCAAATACGGCTACGCCCTCGATTCCTCCGGCATTGACCGCGTGATTGTTGGCGCTCCGGCGGCCAACAAATTTTCCATAACCATTACGGGAGCTTCGGCGCACGCCGGTTTACAGCCGGAGATGGGCATCAACGCCATCGCCGTGGCGGCGAAAGCCATCAGCCAAATCCGACTGGGGCGGCTTGACGCCGAATCAACGGCCAACTTCGGCGTTATCCAAGGTGGTGTCGCCACCAACATCGTGCCGGAAAGCGTGGTCATCGACGGCGAGGTCCGCAGTCACAACCAGGAAAAACTGGCGCGTCACAGCGATGAAATCAGCCGGATTTTTCATGAGACCATTGCCAGTTGGCCGGAGACAATGACCGAGAACGGCCCGAGACGGCCGGCGGTGACCATCGATCTCATGGCCGAATACCCGGCCATGCGCCTTGCCGCTGATTCACCAGTGATCCGCCGCATTCAGACCGCCGGGGAAGCTCTCGGCAAGAACTTGGAATTCATCGTCGCCGGTGGCGGCAGCGACGCCAACATCTTCAACGGCCATGGCCTGCCGACGGCGATTGTCGCCACCGGTATGGATTTGGTGCATACCACCAGTGAGCGCCTGCGTCTGGGTGATCTGGTGGAATTAACCCAGCTGCTCTTTGCCATCGCCATTGGCGCTGAGCCTGAATGTTCATGATATTGACAGAACGCTTCGCTACATGTCTCTTTTCTAGCTGCCGCTGCCACAGCGATGCCGCTCTGCCCGCCGCGAACGCTGGAAATGGGTGATTGACGTTACCTTGCTCTTTGTAGTATTTTCGTTTTTCCCTCTTTCCCTCTATAACAACGGGAGCCGTCAGGGCGCAATTCCTTGTTTTCTTGGGTCAACTCACCGAAATCCTTACCAACAACTCAGTATGCGTACAGATATCTTACACATCGGCGCGGGTGAACTGAATTACGAGATTCGCAACATCGTCAATGTCGGCGAAAAGCTCCAGAAAATGGGCGTCCAGGTCAATTGGGAGAATATCGGCGATCCGGTGGCCAAGGGTGAGCCGGTGCCGGACTGGATGAAGGATATCGTCGCTGAAGCGGTGCACGAAAACGCCACCTATGGCTATAGTCCGACCAGAGGGCTGCTGACGGCCAGGGAGTATGTGGTTGCCGCCACCAACAGCCGTGGCGGGGTACAGATTGACGCGGATGACGTCATTTTCTTCAATGGCCTGGGCGACGCCATTTCAAAAGTGTACGGCTTTCTCAAGCCCACCGCCCGCGTCATTGTGCCGACGCCGAGCTATACCACCCACAGTTCGGCCGAGGCGGCCCATGCCAGCGATCAGCCGGTGACCTACATCCTTGACCCCAACCATCTTTGGTATCCCGACCTCGAAGACATCGAAAATCACATCAAATACAACCCGGCGGTTGCCGGCATTCTCGTGATCAACCCCGATAATCCCACCGGCGCGGTTTATCCGGCGGATGTCACACGGGCAATTGTCGAGATCTGCGAAAAAAATGACCTGTTCATTATTTGCGACGAGATTTATCAGAATATAACCTACAACGGTACGGTCTCGGCGCCGCTGTCGACGGTAATCGGCAGCAAGGTACCGGCTATTTGTATGCGTGGCATCTCTAAGGAAATGCCTTGGCCGGGAGGCCGCTGCGGCTGGATCGAGGTGTACAACCGTCAACGCGATCCGATGTTTGCCACCTACGTCCAATCGATCCTCAATGCCAAGATGCTTGAGGTATGTTCGACTACCCTACCGCAGGTCGTCCTGCCGCGGATCAAGCAGCATCCAAAATACATGGAGCATCTCCAGAGCCGGATCAGGCGCTATGAGCGCTATTCCAACCTGGCCTATGATATCTTGAAAAAGGTCGAGGGGGTTGTGGTCAACCGTAGCAACGGCGCATTTTACATGAGCGTGGTTTTCGAGGAAGGATTGCTCAATCACCAGCAGACGCTGCCCATTGCCAGTGACGAGGTCCGCGAAACTGTGGAACAGTTGGTTTCGGGATCGAACATCCAGCCGGACAAGCGCTTTGTCTATTATTTGCTGGCCGCGACCGGCATTTGCGTGGTGCCCTTGTCCTCTTTCGCCACCGAGCTGCAAGGCTTTCGCGTCACCCTGCTCGAGAACAGCGAGAAGGATTTTATCAAGATATTCAACGCCATTGCCGACGGCATCAGGCAATATATCGCTTCGTCTCAGCACTGCGCCTGCCGCCGCTAATTCCAGATTGTCGCGGCAAGCGAGTGCCCTGTCTCAGGGCCGCCGAATCGCTGCATCAACGTGCCGAAATCCGCTTGCATCGCAGGTTACGTGATGCAGGCCTTCGTGTGCAAAAGCCTTTAAAATACCTGGGCCGGATACTGCCGTTGCCCGTTGATTATGGTATAAAAAGCAACCGTAACCGGTATGCTTGGGGCACGGCCAATGGGCATGTTGGTAAAAAACGAGCAGAAGAGTTTTTGATACAGTTATGACCATTTTGAAAATATGCGAATTTCCCGACCCGGTGTTACGCCAGCAGGCAGCGCCGGTCGATGTGTTTGACGAACAACTGGACAAGCTGGCGGCGGACATGGCGGCGACGATGTTTGATGCCCCTGGGGTTGGTTTGGCCGCGCCGCAAATCGGCAAATCCATCAAAATGATAGTCGTCGATCACTCGCGGCAAGAGGAGGCGCCTGGCGTCTGGCTGGCCCTGGTCAATCCGGAAATTGTCGCCGCCGAAGGCCGACAGTGCGATTCGGAAGGCTGCCTGAGCGTGCCGGAGCTGACCTCGAAGGTCAACCGCCACCGCAAGGTAACGGTACGCTATCAAAATTTGCAAGGCCAACCACAGGAAATTACCGCCGAAGACCGTTTCGCCGTGGTCTTACAGCATGAAATCGATCATCTGAACGGTGTGCTGTTTTTGGACCACCTCAGCTCTCTGAAACGCCATTTATACCTGAAAAAATACAAAAAATGGCTCGAGCAGCAGCAGAACTGAATCCGGCGCGGAAACTGCGGCTGGTGTTCATGGGGACGCCGCATTTCGCGGCCACGGCTCTGAGCGCACTTGTTGGCGGTGGCGATGAGCTGGCCCTGGTGGTGTCACAGCCGGACCGCCCGAAAGGGCGCGGACGCCATCTGAACGCCACCCCGGTCAAAGAGACGGCCCTGGCCCATGGCCTGCCGGTTACCCAGCCGGAATCACCGAAAGACGCCGATTTTCTCGGCCAGATCGCGCAAATCAGGCCGGACGCCATCATTGTTGTCGCTTATGGGCGCATCCTGCCGCCGGCTCTGCTCGCCCTGCCGCCTTTGGGCTGCCTGAATATCCACGCCTCGCTGTTGCCCGCCCACCGTGGCGCGGCGCCGGTCCAGTGGTCGATCATCAATGGTGACCGGGAAGTCGGCGTCAGCGTCATGCGCATGGATGCGAGCCTCGACACCGGCGCGGTGCTGCTGCAGAAAGCGATTTATCCGGCCACCGATGAAACTGCCGCGACCTTATTTGCCAAGCTGGCCAGTCTCGGCGCCGCCGCCTTGCTCGAAACCCTGGCACTGTTGAAAACTGGCGGCAGCGAAGCGAAAGAGCAGGATGACCGCCTGGCCACTTGGGCTCGTCC
Organism: Desulfobulbaceae bacterium; assembly: GCA_031256095.1. Taxonomy (GTDB): domain Bacteria; phylum Desulfobacterota; class Desulfobulbia; order Desulfobulbales; family Desulfocapsaceae; genus UBA8130. The sequence goes on along the minus strand of JAIRRG010000158.1, from coordinate 2,009 downwards.
CCTAAAAAAAGAAGACGGCCTCATTGACTGGACGCGCCCGGCCAAGGAGCTGCACCGCTTGGTGCGTGGCCTCGATCCCTGGCCGACGGCCTTTTCTTATCTGGATGGCCAAAAATTCCAGTTTTTCGCGCCGGAAGTGGTCTATCAAAGTGTCAGCAAATTGCCGGGGACGGTGCTGTTCGCCGACAAGCGCGGCCTGCTCGTTGCCTGTGGGGAGAACGCGCTGCTGCTGCGCGAAATTCAAGCCGCCGGCAAAAAACGCCTGCCAGCCGCCTCATTTCTTCTCGGTCAAAAAATCGCCCCTATGAGCCGCTTCACCCCCTCGTCATGACCATCGCTTACCTCGACTGCTTTTCCGGCGTCAGCGGCGACATGCTGCTGGCCGCCTTCCTCGACGCCGGGATGCCGGAAGAATATCTGCGCCAGGAGCTGGCCAAACTGCCGCTTGCCGGTTATAGCCTGACGGTGAGTAAGGTCAGCGAGCAAGGAATCGCCGCCCACCGGCTGGAGGTGGACTGCGCCGCCGCCCAGCCGCTGCGCCATCTCGATGATCTGACGGCGATTATCGAAAAATCGGCTCTGACCCCACTCCTGAAGAAACGCGTCGTCGCCGTCCTTACCGCTTTGGCTGAAGCCGAAGCTGCCGTCCATGGTGTCGGCCGCAACGAGATTCATTTTCACGAAATTGGGGCCGTCGATACCATTGTCGATGTTGTTGGCGCCGTGATTGCCTACGCCTATTTTTCAATCGACCGGCTGGTGGTTTCCCCGTTGCCGATGGGGCGCGGCTTTGTCGATTGCGCCCATGGCCGCCTGCCCCTGCCCGCGCCCGCCGTGGGCAAATTGCTGGCCGGTCTGCCAGTGTATGGGGTGGGGCTGGAGCACGAGCTGATCACCCCGACCGGCGCCGCCCTGGTCAAGATTCTCGCCGATGATTTTGGCCCGATGCCGGCGATACGCCTTGAAACCCTTGGTCACGGCGCCGGCGCCAGGCGCTCGCCAGACGGGGCGCCGCCGAATCTGCTGCGGCTGTTTCTCGGCAAAGAGGAGATTGAAAGTGGTCAGGACCAAGTGCGTATCCTGACAACGAACCTTGATGATTGGCAGAGCGAAACCTTCCCCTATGTGGCCGAGGCCTTGTTCAAAGCCGGGGCCCTGGATGTTTGCCTTACGCCGACCCTGATGAAAAAGGGACGCCCTGGCCATATCCTGCAGGTCATGTGCCGCCAGGAATCGTCGGCGGCGCTTGAAAACATCATCTTCAAGGAAACTACGGCCATTGGTCTGCGTTACCGCGACGAGGCGCGGCGGCTCCTGCCGCGAAAAATGGTCAAAGTGGCAACGCCGTGGGGCACTGTCGCCGCCAAAAAGGTCAGCTTGCCGGAAGGCGAACGCATCTATCCGGAATATGAGGAATGCCGGCAGCTGGCTGAAAAGACCGGTCAGTCGATCGCCGCCATTTACCAGGCGGTGGGTCGGGCGACTGCCGATGGAGGCAAGACGTGAAATATTCCTTCACCATGTTTCTGGCCACCGGCTTTTTCAGCGGCTATTTGCCGAAAGCGCCTGGCACCTGGGCCTCGCTCGTTGCCCTGCCGCTGTGGTTGGCGCTCAGCTTTCTGTCGCCATTGTCCTACTGCCTGACGCTGGTGGCGGTCTTTTTCCTCGGCTGGTTTGTCACCGGGGAAGCCGAAAAGATTCTCGACCAGCGCGACCCAGGCTGTGCGGCTATTGACGAGATTTTCGGCATGTTCATCACCCTGTTCGCGGCGCCGCGCTCCTGGACCGCGGTCATCCTTGGCTTTTTGCTCTTTCGCTTCTTCGATATCGTCAAACCCTTTCCTGTATCCTGGCTCGACCGGCACATCAATGGCGGCCTGGGCATTATGCTTGACGACGCCATGGCTGGGATCTATGCCTTTCTCGCCCTGCGCCTCTTGCTTTTCGCGGTTGGGCAACTTTGATTCGCCGCTTCAAGAAGCCGCATAGTTGATGGTTTGAAACGGGTT
>JAIRRG010000153.1 GCA_031256095.1 Desulfobulbaceae bacterium | reverse complement strand
TATAGCAAGAACACTTGGCGCCCATTGAACCAGGTCACGATATATCCCACGCTTACCCCCAACCACCGCCATGCCAGAATATACGCAGCAGCTTCTGCGCTCGTTGCCGAAAGTTGATGAATGGATGCACAAGCTGGCGCCGCGATTCGCCGTCCCCCTTCTCCTCATCAAACAGGTGGTGCGGGATGAAGTCGAGCGCGAGCGTCAGGCCATCCTCAGCGCGCCTGACGAGGCGAAAATCCATAGTGAAGGGGAATGGGCGGCTCGCTTCGCAAAATCGCTGCGACGCAAGTCACAGCCGCGATTCCGCCCGGTAATCAACGCCACCGGCGTCGTCATCCACACCAACCTGGGCCGTTCGCCGCTCGCTGATGATGCCGCTGCTACCCTTGCCGAAGCGGGCAAACGCTACAGCAATCTCGAATTCAACCTCGCCACCGGCAAACGCGGCAGCCGCTACAGTCACATTGAGGATATTCTGCTCGACTTGACCGGGGCCGAAGCAGCTTTGGTTGTCAACAACAACGCGGCGGCGGTACTGCTCGCCTTGGATAGTCTGGCCAAAGGGCGGGAAGTCATCGTGTCGCGGGGACAGTTGGTGGAAATCGGCGGCTCCTTCCGTATCCCGGAGGTTATGGCCAAAAGCGGCGCCAAGCTGGTCGAGGTCGGGAGTACTAACCGCACCCATGTGCAGGATTATCAGCAGGCGATTGGTCAGGAAACTGCGCTGCTTCTCAAGGTGCACACCTCAAATTTCCGGGTCATTGGCTTTACCGCCGAGGTGGGCGCCGCCGATCTGGCCGACCTGGCTAAAAATAATGGTCTCTTGACCATGGAAGATCTCGGTAGCGGCAGCCTGATTGACCTATCGCGCTATGGCCTGCCGCGGGAACCAACGGTGCGGGAAGTGGTGACAGCCGGTATTGATGTCGTCTGCTTCAGTGGTGATAAACTGTTGGGTGGGCCGCAGGCGGGCATCATCGTCGGCAAAGAAAAAGTCATTGAACAGATTAAAAAAAATCCCCTCAACCGGGCGCTACGCATTGACAAATTGACACTGGCCTCGCTGGAGGCGACGCTGCGCCATTATTATCAACTGGAAGACGCTTTAGAGAATATCCCGACCCTGGCAATGCTGACCGAAGACGGCCTTGCTGTGAAAAAACGGGCCGTCCGCCTGCTGCGAAAACTGCGGCCCGCCATCGGTGACCGCTGCCGCGCCGCAATCATCCCCGCCCTGTCAAGAGTTGGCGGCGGCGCCATGCCAGAATACAGCCTGCCAAGCTTTGCCGTGACCTTTGAGTTGACGGCAACCTCGGGGACACCGGGAGCAATTTCACCAAACCGTCTCGAGCAAGATTTTCGTGCCCTGGCCACGCCGATTATTGGCCGCATCGAACATGACCGTTTTCTCCTCGACTTGCGCACGGTGCGGGAGGATGAAATCGCTCTTTTGGCGCGGCAGATCGCTGATTATTTCCGGGAGTGGCCGTGATCAAATCTTTTCCCCTGGGACTGCTTACTAACGGCCTGACCGCCGCCGATTTCCAAACCCTGGCCGGCGCCTTTGCCATGATTGTCGCCCGCGCCATCCCCAGCCATCCGCCAGTCAGCTTTCCGACATCCGCCAGCGAACTGGCTGATCAAATCGCCAGCGGAATCGCCAACAGAAAGGGCGGCGGCAAAAGTCTGGCCGGATTGTATCGGCGCCTCGTTACTGGTGCAGAGGCCGGAATGGTGTTTCAAGATATGCTACTGCTGGCCTTGCCACTTGAAGATGGAGACAGACAGGTGGCGGTGGCAAGCCATGTCAATCAGGTAGTAACAGCACGGGCCACCGCCGATTGGCTGCGGGAATTGGTGGCGCGGCTGCCTAGGGAACTGCTGGCCGCCAAACGGCTGTGGCTGGATCATGAGACGGCGCTCCCTAACCTAGAATGCCTGCTCGCTGATTTGGCGGCGTTGGGGAAAAACAGCCAAGCGGATCAAAACCGGCGCCTGCTGTTGGTCGAGGCGCCGCCGCTGGCGGCAGGCCGCGATGGTTTCAGGCAAGCGGTGGCCTTGGCCGATGCCCTGCGCGCCTTCTGCCGTAACTCCCGCCTCTTTCATCTCGGACAGTGTGTCTTCGCGGTGCTGTCGGAAGGCCAAGAAGCAGCCAAGCCGCCCAGCGGCCAACTGGCCGAACGCTCCGCCGCCAAACTGGTCTGGCATCTGAAAAACGAGGGATTTGGCCGCGTCAGGGTCGGCTCCAGCGGCCCGGCGGAAGTAAGCGCTGGGCCGCCGTTTCTCGAAGCCTCGCTTTTTGAAGCCTCACTTCTCGACCGCGCTTGGACGGCGTTGCTTGAAGCTCGGCGGCGCGGGCGGTTTGGTTTTTGTGATTTCACGGCCCTGTCCCAGGCCCAGACAAGCTGGTGGCCCACCGGCAAACTGCTGGCGCGTTTTCCCGCTGATTCCCCCTTTGCCGTTTTGGCACTGAGCGTCCCTGACAAAATACGGCGGGAAATCCTGATTTTCCTCGCCGAAAAGTATGAAGGTATTTTCATTGAAGGCACCACCAGACCAATCCTGATTTTTCTCGCCGCCTGCGACAACGGTCAGGCCAGACAATGGGCGCGAACGATGCTGGCCGCCCTGGCGGTCCGCTTTGGCCAGGCCCATTTTCATGCCGGTATCGCCGTCCATCGGCCAGACGGCCATGAAACTTTGCGGGCGGTGGTGGCCAGGGCGATGAAGGCCATCCGTCACGCCAGTTATTATGGCCCAGGCGGTATCGCCGCCTTTGACGCCGTGACCTGTAACATTGC
>JAIRRG010000126.1 GCA_031256095.1 Desulfobulbaceae bacterium | reverse complement strand
CACCGTCATCGAGCAAATGCGCCATTATGACACCCTTGCCGCTTGCCAGGAAATTACGCGCCAAACCCGCAACGCCTGTCTCACGGCCCTGACGCCATTCACGCTGGCGGGCGGCGATAGTTTGGAAATTTTGCGTTCCCTTGCTTTTTTTGTCAGCGACCGACAAAATTAATAAATGTCTCATTCCCTCCTCCCCACCCAACCATTCCCTCCGGCCAAAACCTGGCGTTGGCCCATTGCCGAGCCGGCGCCAGTCCTTGATTTTCTCGCCGCCTCAACCGGCCTCGGCGAAAACGCCTTGCGGGATTGCCTGGAAAAAGGCGGCGTCTGGCTGAAACGGCCTGGCCAGGGTGAGCGGCGAGTACGCAAGGGCAAGTTTTTGCTGTGGGCGGGCGACCGGCTGGCTTTGTGCTATGACGCCCGGCTACTGGCGATGGCGGCCCTGCACGCCATTTGTCTGTACAATCAGGGCCGTTACAGTGTCTGGGAGAAGCCGGCGTTGATGCTGAGCCAGGGCAGCCGCTTCGGCGACCACTGCTCGCTGCTGCGCCAGGTTGAAAAGACCTTTCCCAACAAGACAATCCATCTTGTCCATCGCCTGGACCGGGAGGCGCGGGGGGTGATGCTTTTCGCCCACGACCGGCAAGCGGCGGCGGCTTTTTCAAGGCTTTTCCAGAGCCGGGCCGTGGAAAAGCGCTATCGGGCGCGGGTGGCCGGGCGCTTGGCGACAGTCGGAGAAACCGTGCGCATTGACACGCCCCTGGACGGCAAAGAGGCGCTGACCGAAGCGACGGTACTGACCCAGGACGCGGCGACAAGCCTTCTTGATGTGCGCATCGCCACCGGCAGGTTACATCAGATTCGCCGGCACCTGGCCGGCCTTGGCCATCCATTGCTTGGCGACCGGCGCTACAATCGGCGCTGCCGCCGCGAGGCGCTGCAATTGGTTGCTTGGCTGCTGGCCTTTACCTGCCCATTTTCCGGCGAAGAAAAGCGCTACCAACTGGCGCCGCCGGAGCTTTTGGACATCCTCACAACTCGATAACCATCCCTTTTCGGGCGGAAAAGATGGCGGCGCGGCCTTATTCCCGCTTGTCCATGGCATCCCATATGGTCAAGCAAGACCAGAAATACCAGGTCAAAACAGCCGGTGGAGTTTTGCCATAAGTACCGTATAATAAGGCAATCTAGCCAATCCCCTTATCTGCGAGGTGGACGATGGAAAGGTGGAAATGCGGGATTTGTGGCTTTATCCATGAAGGCTAAGAGGCCACCCCAAGAATACCTGGTCTGCAAAGCAAAAGAAGAAAATTTCTCCGAGATGAAAAACGAAGGGTTTGAAAAGGGAGAAGCCGCGGCGGCTGAAGTGAAATCAGAGTCAGTCGATTCTATCGTTGCCGCCAGCTCGGCCAAAGGCAAGCGCAGGTTCCTGCTGATCTGTCTGCCGCTCACGGTGCCCACTTCACCGCCGCTGGGCGCGCCTCTGCTCAAGGCGTACATCGAGCGCGAATTGCCAGAGTGGCAAGTCAGGGTGTTGGACATGAACCTCTGGTGCTATGGCCGGGTGTTCGATATGTTGCGCGATGGTTCGCTACGTTTTCCTCCTCAGGTGTTGGGCGGAGTCAAACCGGAGGAGTTGCTGAGAATTCCCGATTTTTTTCGCGGCAAAAGCGAGGAGGATTTCTTTCATACTGCCGCCGCTTATGACCATTACGGCGGACTGCTGGCCGAGTTGACCGGTGTCGTCAGCGGACATCTGTCTCGGGTTGCAGATGATTGCAAGTCCGGGGTACCGTCTGATCCGCTGTTGGCCCAGGCGCTGCAACGGATAACCCGAGAGCAGGCCGACTGCTACGGCATTTCGATGATCTTCGACCAGCAGTTGGCCGTGGGCGCGCTGTTTGGGCGGCTGTTGCGCCGGCAAACCGGCAAGAAGGTGTTTTTCGGCGGCAGTTGCTTCACGGAGGGGGCAGAAGATTTCTTGCGCTGGTACCCCGAATCGGCGGACGTGATCATTGACGGCGACGGCGAGGAGCCGCTTAAACAACTGCTGGCCCAGGAAGGTTCGCCCGACGGCGTGTCCGGCGCCGTGTTCTGGCGCGACGGCCAGGTTATACGCAATCCGCCCGAATACCGGCGCGACATTGACGCCTATGGCGGCGCACCCGATTTTTCCGACCTCGATCTGGCCAATTACTATTCGCCGCTGCCGGTGGCACCCCTGCTGCTCTCACGCGGCTGCTACTGGCGCCGCTGCGCGTTCTGCGTACATTACATGTCGGCCGGGCTGACCTACCGGCTGCACGGGTTGGATCGGGTCATCGAAATACTGCGCGGACTGGTCGCGCAAGGCATACGGCACTTTTCGTTTGTCGACGAAATGATCGCGCCGGGGCACTTCGACAATCTGGCCCGCGCCATCATCGCATCCGGGCTGGATATTGCCTACTACGCGCTGGCTAAACCCACCAGGGCCTTTACACCCGAGATTCTGCGGAAGATGGCGCAATCGGGCTGCAAATACCTGCTGTGGGGCGTGGAAAGCGGTTCGCAGCGCGTCCTCGACCTGATGGACAAGGGTACCAGGGTCGAAGACATGCAACAGGTGCTGCGTGACGCGCATACAGCCGGTATTGCCAACCATGTGTATGTGATGGCCGGTTTCCCAACCGAAACGCGCGCGGAGTTCATCGAAACACTGCGGTTTTTGGATCGTAACCGCGAGGCCATCTATTCGATCCATCGGGGTGTATTCGCGCTCGAATCCGGTTCGCCAATCTTCAAGCACCCCGAACGCTTCGGCATCACCAAGACCTGGCTGGTCAGTCCCACACCGCTGGGCGGGCGCTGGATGTACGAATCCGCCGGCGGCATGAGCCGGCAGGAAGCCATGGAGCTGCTGACCTCGGTGCAGCCATATCTGCGCGCCTTCCACCCCCACGCGATCCTGATGGCCTATTATCGCGACCATGCCATGCTACTCTACGCCCAGCGTGGCATGGCCGCCATGCGGGCGCTGCCGCGGCATTTCCCCGTGCCGGCGATGTTGGCCGCGCCTATCCCTGCACGATGACCAACAGGCCATTGGAAATCAGGTTTGCCACAACATCTAAAAGCCGGGTCATGAAGGGCGACCGGCGTACCAGGCTATCCCCTAGCGACGATGGAATAAAGCTCAGGTCCAATATTCACAATTGTTTGAGCAATACGAGGGAATCAGAGATTGCAACCCTCATTTTTTCGGATGAATTTGTTTTTTCGTATTCTTCGAGGATAGCAGGGAAAAGCAAGGGTAAAACAGCCTGTGGAGTTTTGCGGCAAGTACCGTATAATGGGACATCCATCCGATGTTCCAATCTGCGAGGTGAACGA
>JAIRRG010000066.1 GCA_031256095.1 Desulfobulbaceae bacterium | reverse complement strand
GCTCGGACGATGGCGACGGTGGCCATCCAATCGCCGCCATCGTCGCGATGATCGTCGCGCCGCTGGCCGCTTCGCTGATCCAGATGGCCATCTCGCGCAGCCGCGAATACCAGGCCGACGCCACGGGAGCGGCCATTTGCGCTAGTCCGCGCGCCCTGGCCCAGGCTTTGGGACAATTGGAAAATTATAACCGTCAGTTGCCGATGCCCGTCAACCCGGCCAGCGCCCAGATGTATATCGTCAATCCGCTGGCTTCTGGCCAACTGGCCAATCTCTTTTCCACTCATCCGCCGATTGAGGAACGCATCCAGCGTCTGTTGGCCATGGGCGGGCAATAACAGGCGGCGAGGCTTTTTTTATTGCCCAGAGTTGCTCATCTTTGGTATATCCGAACAAACTCTCCCTGACCGTTCGCCTCAGGCAGCGCGTCGCAACCCGTGTATTGCCGGGACGGAAAGCCTGGCTGTGATTTTCTCACCATGCAAAAACACTATCATCTGCTCTTTACCAGCGACGGCGGCCCGGTGTGGCGCCTGTCGTGCGGCCATCGGCGGCTGACATGGATCGGGGCCGCCACGGTTGGCTGTTTCATCCTCCTTATGAGCCTCAGCCTGCGTTCAGCGGCGCTCAGTGTCCAAGCCGTCAACCTGCGGACGCAGGTAGCGGCGCTGGAACAACAGATGGTGGCCAAAGACGCTGAACTGCTGGCGCAACAGCGGCTTGACCAGGAGGATAAGGAAAGGCTGGGCGCGAAGGTGGCGGCCCTCACTACGGAAAAGGATACGGTAATGAAGGGGGCGGTGCGGGAACTGTCCTCGCGTAGCGCCTTAATTGACAAGATGCTGGGGAAAATTGGCCTTCATCCGGGGGACGTGGATATGGGCGATGCTTCGGCCACTACCGAGAAGAAGGCCCAGGCCAACGCCCAGGTGAACGCCCAGGCAAACAGCGGCGGCCCGTTCATCGCCCTGAAACCGCAGACGGTCGACTTGCTGAACCAGGCCGACCGGTATCTGGCAACGCTCAGCAAGCTGCCTTTGGGAGCTCCGGCCAACGGTTCGCTGGCTTCGCCTTTTGGTACCCGCATTGACCCGCTGAACTGGCGGCGCGCTTTTCACGCCGGCATGGATTTCAAAGGCGAGCGCGGTGACAAGGTCTTTGCCACCGCCGACGGCGTCGTGAAGGAGGCGGAGTGGAATGGCAGCTTTGGGCGCTACGTCGAAATTGACCACGGCAATGGTTACAGTACGGCTTACGCCCATCTCAGCAAATTCACGGTACAGGCCGGCAACCCGGTGCAACGCGGGCAACTTATTGGTTATATTGGCAGTTCTGGGCGGTCGACTGGGCCGCATCTCCACTACGAGCTGCGCTATCATGGCATCGCCATTGATCCCGGTAAATACGTCAGGATCGCGGCAATCAACGGTGCGAACAAATAAAGGATTAAAGGAAAATAATGTTCACCAAGAAAGATGTGGACGCAGACGACCTGCGTAAAGCCGAAAGTGAGGCCGTTGCCTCGGTCATTGACAAAAGCATGGTGATTACCGGCGAGATTTTCTTTCAGGGGAAAACCAAAATCGACGGCGCCATTACGGGCAATGTTAGCGGCGAGCATCTCATCGTCAGTTCCAGCGGTAAAATCACCGGCGATGTCAAAGTGACGTCGTTCAGTTGTTTCGGCACGCTACGCGGCAACGTTGAGGCCGGGATTGTCATCGCCAGAAAAGATTGCGCCATCCATGGCAAGATCGTCGCCGGCAGCCTGACGGTTGAGCCTGGCGCTGTGCTCGACGGGGAAATCAAGGCCGCCCTGAACAAAGGAACATCAACGCCGTTGACCAGCCTGCCAGAAGCGACGGTGTTGCCGGCAAAAAAAGAATAGCCAGGCAAGGCCACGCACGATGCCCCAGTCCCAGACTGTTCTTGTCAGCAATCTGCTCCGTTGTCCGGAATGCGGCAACGATCAGGAATTCGTCGAAGTCTCTCCAGAAGTAACCACCACTACTTTCTATCAGCAAAATCCCGATGGCAGTTTCACCCCAGTCAACCAGGAAAGTGAACAAACCGGTAGCCCTCGCCTGTACTGCGGCAACTGTGAAAAAGATCTTTCCGCCCTCTATGAGCGTTTTGCCGAGATGATTTTCTGAAAAAAAGCTGGATACTTTCCGGCTACGGAAAGGCTTGAGAGAACGACGAGGAAATTGTCTGTAAAAACGGGTAATAAAAAAAGCCTGTATCCTCTATTTTTGCAAGTATAGAATACAGGCTTTTCGTGAGGCAAGCGTTTGTCTGTGATCAGACGCAGCCCGTTGGTTTTGGCAGGCCAGCCATTTTGCAGGCTCCTTTGCCAGGGCCGCTTGGGAACAGCTCGTAAATACGTTTGAGTGGAAAGCCAGTCGTTTTGGAAAGAATACGCACCATGGGCGCGATGCCATTCTTTTTGTAGTACTCTTGCAGGGCGTCGATGACCTTCTTGTGCTCATCGCTCAGTTCGGCAATCCCTTCTGAAGCCTTTACATACTCAACCCACGTCTGGTTCCATTCTTCCATCCCTTTAAGCAGGAACCCGTCCTCGTCGACCGTGAAACTAGAACCATTGTATTCCAGCGTTGGCATTCCTTACCTCCTTGAAATAATTGCATTTATACCTTACACTCCTCATTGGAGTGTGCGCTCCCCAAACTCGGCTAATGTATTACAATAGCCAAAACGCTTTGTCAATAGGATGGAAATCCATTTCCTCAGGGAAAGCACGTGATGGAACATATGGAAAAATAGTTATTGTAATCATGGAGATAGCCTGGCGTTACCCGTACCCGTCGCCCTTTTCCCTTGCCATGAGCCAGCGAAGAGGGTAAAGCGTCGCCTGTTCCCAATGAGGTAATTTTCGCCTATGGACACTCAAATCATCTCATTCTAAATCATTTCATTTTTTACCGCCATGCTGCAATCCCTCCGCCGTCAGGCCCAGTCGCCAATCATCCAGGGAGTCGTTATCATCATCGCCATCGTCTTTATTTTCTGGGGTGTTGGCACCAATCTGTTGAAGGGGAGCAGCCACTCGGCGATCACCATCAACGACGAGCAAATCGGTTTTGAAGAATACCAGCGCGCTTACGAGCGGCTGCACGAGAATGTCGCCGCCCGTTTTGGCGGCAATCTTTCCAAAGAAATGGCCGACAGCCTGCATGTGAAAGAACAGGCGATTGGCCAGCTCATCCAGTCGGCCCTTTTGCAGCAAGGCGCCAAAGCAATCGGTCTTGAGGTCAGCGGCAAGGAGATTCAGGAGGCTGTTGCCGCCATGCCGCAGTTTCAGGATGGGGGAAGTTTCAGCCTGGCAAAATACAACACCTTGTTGACCGCCAACCGTCTGACCCCGAATAAGTTTGAAAACGGCTTGCGTCACGACTTCTTGCGGGAAAAGGCGGTGCAGGAAATCGGGAGCTTCGTCATGTATGTCAGTGACCGGGAAGTCGATGATCTGTTGCAGTACGGCAACCAGCGGGTGACCCTTTCCCTGCTCCGCTTCACCCCGGCCAGCTACCGCGATCAAATCAAGATCGACGACAAGGCGCTTGCCGCCTGGTACGAGGACGAAAAGGATGCTTTCAAAACGCCGCCGGAAATGAAGATCCGCTATCTCGCCTACCGTTATGCCGATCTGGCGAAAACAATCGCGCTTGGCGACGAGCGGATACGCCAGTATTACGAGGAACATGCCGATGAGTTTGCCCGCCCGGAGATGCGGCGACCGCGCATTCTCTTTCTGCGGACCGATGCCGCCAACGTGGCCGCGAAGATGAAAGAAGCCGAAGCAATGCGGGCGCGAGCCCTGGCGGGTGAGGATTTTACGGCGCTGGCGCGTCAATATTCCGAGGACTCGAGCAAAAACAATGGCGGCGATTTGGGTCTTTTGCCAAAAGTCAGCGCCGCTGGCGCCAGCAACCAGATGGTGGATCTGCTGTTCTCCCTGAAACCCGGTGACATCAGCCCGGCGGTCAGCGTTCAGGATGGAGTGTTCCTGATGCAACTTGCCGAAATTCAAGCGGCGCGCCAGCAGACATTCGATGAGGCCAAGGTAAAAATCGCCAGTCAGCTCCAGCAAAAAGAGGCCGAAAGCGTGGCCTTCGCGCGCGCCAATGCCGCCTATGAGGGGATCATCGGCGACGGTAGTATCCAGGCCTATTTGCAAAAGCATCCAGAGGAGCATCTGCAAACCACCGGCTTTTTCCGTGAGAATCAGCCGCCCGTTGATTTTCCCCAGGATCAGGAACTGTTGACTAAAGTTTTCGCCTTGAACAGTGGCGAACTCAGTTCGTTGCTGAAGGCGCCGGATGGCTGTTTCATCGTCTTCGCCGATGAGAAAAAAGCGCCGGTGGTACCGTCACTGGCGGCGGTACATCTGGAGGCGGAAAAAAGATATGTCGAAGCAAAAGCCCAAAAAATAGCCGCCGAGAAGGCAAAAGAAGCGCTGGCCGCCTTGCGTGGCGGCAAGAGCATGGCCGAAGTCGCTCGCGGTGTCGGCCTGACCGTTGAGCAATCGCCCTTTGTCAGCAGACGGCAATGGCCGCCGGAAATGCCGCCGGAAATGATGAAGACAGTTTTCATTTTGACTGATAAATCCCCCTATCCGACCGCGCCCGCTGCCAAGGGTGACGAGCAGTTGGTTTATATGTTCAAAGAACGGCAAAACACCGATACTGCCGGTCATGAGGCTGAACGCGCCCAGTTGCGTGAATCGCTATTGCAATTCAAACGAGGGCAGATACTTGGCGCTTTCCTTGATCAAGAGCAAATGGGGGCGAAAATCCATCGGAATCCCAACTTGTAAAAGCTGGCTAAATGGTTAGATTCTCTCCTGCCGCTCTGGCTCTCTGGTCCGCATCCTTCCTGTTTTTTCGTTCGCCTAGAGGGACGCCGATGCTATAAATAGTGTCCTTTTCTGGTTGATGGCGCGCCGGAATACCATGTCTGAAGAGTCTTTTTTTGTCATGAATACACCCCCGGCCAGTTTCCCTCTCGAACAGTACCGGCGACTTTCCGGCTTTGAGCAAATCCTCCTGCATTTCCTCGCGATTTTTTATGAACCAGCCAATCCAACCCTGATTGCCGCCTGCCTGCTTAAGCTTGACCTGCGCAACAATCGCGGTAACCGGCCAACCACGGCCAATATCCAACACTATATCCAGAAATTTATGCAGAGCGGCCTGCTTAGCGAAGAGCGCCGCTGTTGTCCGGAACTGATTGAAACCCTTGTAAAAATCTCTGTGGCGGATGGCCGTTTTGCCCGCTACGCGAAAACCATCCGCGCCGAAGCGCCGCTCATTGGCGGCCTTGGTAAATGGTTAACCCGTTGTTGGCGCGCCGCTCGTGACCTGCGCATTGGCATCTACAGCGCCGATTTTGATGTGATTGAAGAGTGCGAAAAATTCCTGGCCAGCCAATGTCAGGAATTCAGCCTTGACCCACCGGTATTGACCCAGGTGGTGGCCGCGCCATTTGACCAGGTCTGGCTGGAATCGCAGCCGCTTTCTTATCGTTTTTATCTCCTTGGCGAGACGGTTGCTGAGGCCCAGCGCCATCTGCGTGGCATTGAGCCGGTCGTGGATTATCTTGCCAAATTTGTTAGCTCGCCAAAACTTGCGGCTGATGAGTTGGTGCCGTTTCGGCGTCTTTTTTTCCAGCAGCTAATTTTGCAAGGTGACCTGAACGCCGCGGAAAAATTGTCATCCGGCTACCCGGAAGCCTTCACTGGAACCGGCGCCAGCGGCATTCTTGCCTTCCTACACGGTAATTTCGCCGTCGCCCGCGCCGCTTTCGATGATGATCTCGCCTATCTGCGCGCTCTGTATGACGAGGAGCAGGTGGCTATCTTCGGTCCTGGCGGCGTCATTGACATCTTGAGCCGCCTGCGCAGCGAGGACGCCTCGCGTCTGATGGAAATTGCCGGGCAGATCGGCGTTGCCCAGACGCTTTTCCCGGCTAGCGCCGAGGCGGAAGCTTATGAAATTCTGGCTATTTTCGTCCAGGCACGCCTCAATCCACGCAGCCCGGCCGGTGGTTTCTCGGTGACGCCGGCAACTGGCGCTTTGGCGGTGCTTATTGCTGGTCTCTGCCATCATTGGCTCGGCGGCGGCTTGCCGGCGGCCCTGGAAAATGCCATTGCCTCCCGCCTGGATGTCGCCGCTGAAAATGGTTATTGCCTCTTTGCCCTGCAGTACGCCGCCATCCTCGCTGCCGAGAAGGGCAAGGACAGCATCTACCGCCGCTGCGAGTGGCGATGGCGTGAGGAAACTTCCGCCATCGCCCTGGTGACAATTCTTGTCCGAGAGGAACCTTGGAAGCGCGGCCTGGAAGCTCTGATCCACCTGAGCGCCGTTGATGAGCCACCAGAGCAGCGGGGTGAAGCGGCGCGGCTGGCTTGGGTTATCGACCGGCAGCGGGGAGAATTTGCCGTTACTCCGAAGGAGCAGCGCA
>JAIRRG010000005.1 GCA_031256095.1 Desulfobulbaceae bacterium | reverse complement strand
CAGCCGGGGCGCGGCCCGTGAACATGTTGGAAGAAAACAGACTACCCAAGGCGTGGCGCCTTGCCACCTCCGGCGCCAGATAACCAAAACCCGGCGGCAGTCGCTGTCCGGCAAAGGCGGTGACCACGTTTTTGATGAAAGCTTCCGGCACAGCCGCAATCGGTGCTTCGGCATAGTCGCGCAAAAGCCGCAGCGCCGCGTTGACCGGCAGGGCAATGACCAGGCCGTGGGCGGTGAAATCGCCGTGAGCTGTCCGTGCCCGCCACAGGCCGCCATCACGGTCGATGGCGACAACCGGGCAATCCATAAGCAGTTCACCCGCCGCGACGAATTCTTCAGCTAGGCGGTCAGGCAGACGCTCCATGCCGCCGGGGAAGCTGGTCATGGCCGGCATCCTTGGTTTCTCGCCGGCGACCTTCTTTTGGCGCATGATGTTGATCAGTCCGCGTACCACCGAGCCGTGCGCCACTTCCAGCGCCCGCAGCCCCGGCATCACCGCCGCCAGACGCAACCTGGCATAATCTCCGCCCCAGGTGCCGATAAAGACGGCGTCGGCGTAAGGAAGCAACTCCTTGCCGAAGCGTCGCTGCACCCATTCGGCCACCGTGGCGTCGTCAGATAGCGGTTTTTGCCACAGTTCGGCGATGAGCCGCAACTTGGCCGGCCAGGAAATCAACGGCGCCATGATGATTTTGCCGGGAGTTTGCGGAATGAGGTTCAGGCGTCCATGCAGATATACATAGCGGACATGCTGGGCCAGAGGGGCGACGACGCGCTCGCGGTCAAGGCCCAAGGCTTGCAGCATTTCCTGACTTTCCGCGCAGTTGTCGAGAAAGCCATGCGGCCCCTGTTCGCTGAGAAAGCCATCCCGCTTATGACTTTTAATGACGCCGCCGGGACGCTGTGCGGCTTCAAGAATGACGAGGCGATGGTCAGGCGCCTGACGCCGCAGAAAATGAGCGGCGGCCAAGCCGGACAGGCCGCCGCCGATGATCAAGGTGCCGTAGGTCATAGACTGGTTGGCTGAAAAGATTGGTTTTTGCAGCGTAAAACTCTAGCGAAACATAAAGCATCAAAGGAAAACATGCAAAAGTTCACAGGCCGCCGGTTCTTTGCCACCGCCCCCAAAAAAAACGGGGCAGCCATTAGGCCGCCCCGCCGTGGTTCCCGCTGTGCTCCAAATTACTGGCTAGTTGCCGGAATAAGAACTTTTGTTGCTCATGCCTTCACGGCTTTGCGGATTCAATAGGCCCTTGTCAATTGCCTCTTTCTGCCACTGTTGCAAAAGACCGTTCTGGAACTGCTGTTTGGCGGTAATCTCTTTGGCCAGATCAATCGGAATCAGCGCCAAGGCCTTCTCCTTCGTTGAAAAATCTGGCGCTTCATAGCCAATCACACCGTGTTTAGCGAGAATCGCCGCGATTTTGATCCGCGCTTCCTGTCCCAGTTCGTTGGCCTGAGCCAAGAGGCGCAGGGTCTCTTCTGGAGCGTGAAAGAAGGCGCCATGGCTGGCAATCGAATAATCCCAGCGCCATTGACCGTGGCGAATGTCCTGTAGGGCCGCTTTCATCTCTTCTTCAGTGGCCCCGGAATCCCAGGCTTTCTTTGCTTCCAGATGAGCTTTGGCTAAGGTGTCCATGGCGATCTTCTGCAACTCTTCTTTGCGTTCAAGCTTGACGGCTACAACTCTTTTGAATTCGGCTTCGCTCTCCTGATGGCAGGTCAGGCAGGTGCTGGCCACATTGTCGAGTGGGTTGCCGATGTTGTGATCGGTATATTTGACCGCCCCTTCCTGTTTGTAGGGCATATGGCAGTCGGCACAGGCCAGGCCGCGCTGGAAGTGGATGCCAGAGGCAAAGGTCTCATATTCTGGATGCTGCGCCTTCAAGATTGGCGCTTTGCTCAGAGGGTTTGTAAAATCCTTGAAGTTGATGCTGTCGTAGTACGCTTCGACCTCTTCGCCTTTGAAGCCATTCTTCCACGGGAAGGTAACGGTATTGGTGATTTTTTCCGCGCCGTCGGGCCCGGTTTCTTTGGTTGTGTCGAAATAGTATTCGGAATGGCACTGGGCGCAGACCAGCGAGCGCATATCCTGATGAGTCATATCGGACATCTTCTTGCCCATGCTTTCCAGACCGCGGATCAGCCATGGCCGTGATACCTTCAGGTTGGCGGTTTTCGAGTCGTGGCAATCGCCGCAGCCGATGGGGTTGACGACCTCGTTGCCCCAGCGCGCCCATTTGCCGGTGAAATAATCTTTCTCGCCTTTTTCATCGATCAGCCGTAGGACATCCGGGGATTTACAGCTCCAACAGGCGGCAGGTTGCGGGCCATCGGTCGGGCCGGTCGGGGCGCCAGTGCGCAAGGTGTTGGTGACATCCTGTACCGCGTAAAAATGGCCTCTCGGAGCGTTGTAATCCTTGGCGAAGCCATAACCCGCCCACAGAATGATGAGCTGCGGTTTGGCTTTTAGCAGGTCATTGATGTTGTCGCTTTTTTTGGTCAGCTTCCAGGAATTGTACTCACGGGGGAAGTACTGTCCCCATACCTCATTTTTTGCCTCGATACCCTTTTCCTTGACCACCGGGCTTTGATTGATGGCTTGGCGCTCTTCTTCCTTACCTTTGATCGAACCGGCCAGCACGCCCATGCCAACGATGGCCGCAAGCGAGATTCCCAGGACAGCATACGATTTTTTCATGTTCTCCTCCTTTATTTCAATTCACGGACATCAAGGTTGTATGGGACCGAAGCCAGATTCCTACTCCTTCCATGTGGTGTATCCCGGTGACAGTCCCAACAGTAGGTGTCGGCGCTGGCCTGGGGATTGGCGAAGTCGTGAAAACGATCGCGGTTAGCGATCAACTTTTCGACCACTGCCGCGTGGCAGCGGATGCAGTTAGCCTGTACCCGTTTCTTTCCCGCTTCACTGATGACCATACGTTGGCCAAATTTGTTGAAGGTGAATGCCTCGGCGTGGTGCAGGCCGTCGCTGGCTTTGGCCATATAGGTTTCCAGGCCATGCCCAGCCGGCAGATGGCAATCAATACATTTGGCGTAGCGGAAATGGGCGCTGTGCCGCCAGGTGGCGTATTGCGAGTTCATGACATGGCAGTTGATGCAGGCCTTCGGATCATCGGAGAGATACGACATGGCGCGGGATATGTTGACCAGGTAGATGAGCATCCCAACGGCGATGATAGCGGTGAGGGTGGCGGCAATGGTGGCGAAGTTCGAATTTTTCATGGCCTGATCCTTGGTTGCGGAAGACAGCGCAGGGC
>JAIRRG010000214.1 GCA_031256095.1 Desulfobulbaceae bacterium | reverse complement strand
GCCGGCATGGCACAGACAAGCAGACCGGCGGCAGCCAGGCAAAGTGCAAGAGGACGGGACAATCGGTGCGTGGTGATGTGATACCTGACCTGTTTCAGGCTGAAGCTGTCGATGAGGCTGGCCGCCGCCGCAAGTGTTATTGCAAATGTTTTCACCATCAATGTCTCCTCAGAAATGTCAATCAACTCATGGGAAGCGCCGGACCATTTTCAGCGACTGCGCTTCTTTGCGGTAAAAACTGTCCCATGTCTATAGGATAATGAGTTTCGCACGTTCTACTCATCCTGCTAGCGAGCTAATCCCTGGTTCCCGCTTTCTGTTTCCTCACCTTTGACACCGGCACGCCAAGCAAGGCCAGCGCCAGCAAGATCAAGCCAATTCCCCATCCTTCAGCATTGCTAGGCTTTTCGTTCAGTAGCCACCACGCCCATAGCACACTCAACACTGGAATTACCAAGGTTGAAATTCCAGCTATTGCCGCCGGTAAGGCGCGCAAGACGAACAGCCACAGGGTCCATCCCAGGGCCGTCACCACCACCACGTTGAAGCTCAGCGCCAGCAGCATGTACGACGACCAGACGATTGGTGTTTTGTGGGTTGCTATCGCCAGCACAGACAATACAATAGAGCCGATCGCCATCTGCCAGGCCACGAGACTCAGCACATCGACGGCCTGATGACGGAAGGCTCGTTTGGCAATGACTGTCGCCACCGCCCACGACAGGCCGGACGCCGTTGCCAACAAGGAACTGAGCAGAGAACCGTGCCATTGCCACGGTTGCATCACCAACAGCAAGCCGAAGGCCGCAATCATCGCGGCGACGCAGTGGAGCAAACGCGGTTTTTCGTTCAGAAACAACACCGCCAAGAGAATCACCCAGAAGGGCATCATATAAACCAACACCGACGTCTTACCGACATCACCCGCTATCAGCGCCAATTGCGATAGCGAGCTCATCCCGGCTGTTTGAAAAAGAGCTATCCACAGCACTGGACGCCATGGCGGTGGTTTCAGCGGGCGCCCCGACAACGGCAACAATACCAGCAGCAGTAAGGCCCCAAGGCCGCAACGTAAGGCCGTAAAATCGAGCGCGCCGACGAATTGCAGCACCGATTTGGTTATGATCCAGTTATAGCTCCAGATCAGTGACAGCACGATCAGCGCCAGTACAGCAACAAGAATGGTTGTGTTGTTCTGTTTCAAATTTCTCAGTTGTCCCGGTCTGGAGGCTGAAAACTCAGCCATTAATATTGTGTCTCTTCAGCCAACTGGTGGCGTGCTTGCGCCGTTGCGAAAGACGGAAGGAGATTTGATGGTTTCGCGGGGCTTAATAACTCATGCCATCGCGTTTGATGGCGTAGAATCCAGCCTGCATATAGGATGCCCATAAAATTTCAACACAAGGGAATCCGATTGAACGCAACAGTTCGAGATGCTCAAGTATTGAAATCGGAAAATATTCCTTACCGAATCTGGCAATATTGCGCTCGACCTCCTCGGCTGTTTTGCCGCGGTCTCGTTGGTATTTTGTCCATCGCTTCAATCCCAGCCGAATACCAGCTTCAGAAAGAGGTTTTATATTTTCGAAGGTAATAAACATGCCGGCAGACTTCAACATCCGAAAACAGTTGCCAACCGCCCGCCTTCTTTCGTCCTCATTGAGATAGTGGTGGCATTGGATTGCCGTGATAATGTCGAATTGATTATCCGCATAGCCAAGGCCTTGGGAATCGCTTTCAATAAATGTCACTTGGGCGTTACCTGCAAGCTTTTGCCGCGCTATCGCCAACATTTTTGCTGAAGGATCAGCGAGCGTAAATTTCGTATGCGGAAATACCTTACAAGCATCAGCGACAAGAGTACCTGTCCCGCACCCGGTATCAAACCAAGCCTCGACGGGCCCATGCCATGACGCCAGCAACTCGATAATTGACTGGCGAAGCATGGGATATAACGGGATGATTGTCAGTACTTCCTCGTCATAGTTTTGCGAGGCAATTGGTGCCGTATTGTCGTTTGACATATGGGACCTCCACCACAGAGGCAGCTTTATTTGTTAGCTCAGTAATAATTGTTGCCGTTTCCAAGCTCGAGTAGGATGGATTGAGCTTGAGAGAAACCCATCGCAAATTCGGCTGGCAAATGATGGACTCCGCAAACTCAACTGCGCGGGCTGCCCGTTCTTAGCCGCAGGGCGCATCATGACGCGCCGATAAAGGAAGCCTCCTTTACAAAAAACCAGGATATCATGGCATTAGGCTTCGCTTATGCGCCTTCGCATCTACCTCGCTACCGGCCCTCGGTAACATGGCCTTTGGTATCGATCCAAAACCATGTGCCGCCTTCAAACCAATGATGCTCGCCGTTGTCAGTGGCATCCCTACATCCCATGCAGGCGGCCCACCGCCTTTCATTGTACAGAGGCGGCAGGATTCCATCGAATTGAAATGGTACTACGAATTCGCCTCGCTTGTTCGCCAATCCCCATTTTCCGTCACGCACAACCCGCACGATTCCATGGTGGAAGTAATCGGCGCCGTTATCACAAGTCGCAACGTTACGGATAACTGCTCTGCCATGGGAGTTGAAATAGACAAAGCCCTTTTCTCCTTCTACCGCGTAAGCAATCAGATGCCTATCGCGGCGCGGGAACACAACCTTCAGAAAAGCAGGCGTGAGATACATCTGTTCATCCTGTATTATGACGGCGCATCGAGGCAAAACGAGAACTTCAGCGTCAAAGGTGCTAACGTCATCACAAGCGGCTTGCGCATGGAGGAAGCCGCCGACGAGCGACATCACCGTTAGAAGAACTTTTGTCTGCACAATTTATCCCAACTTTAGCATCCCGTGTAGGAGGGGTCGAGTCTTGGCGAAACTCATCATAAATTTTCCTTGAAAATCATGGGATTCGCTGCGCTCTACCCATCCTGTACACTACACGCTATTTTACCCTATCCCAACCCATCACACCCTCTGCCGCCGTGGTCGGAAGCTGCCGTCGGCCATTTCTTTTCTCACCACTTTTTGGAACAGCCGGGCCATCTTCAGCGACTGCGATTCCTCGTGGTAAAAGCTGTCCCAGGCGTAATCGAGCAGTTCCCGCAAGCGCTCAGCGCTCATATTTTTCGGCTGGTAGACCACTTGGTCGGCCGTATACTGATCCCAATCATAGCTGAAAATCCGCTTCTGGCGGTGCAGCTCGTCGAAGGCTTTGGTATGCGGGAAGGGGGTTAGCACCGTAAATTCGGCCAGATCAAGCTCAATTTCTAAAAGAAAATCAATAAGTTGTCGGATCGAATCCTCGGTATGGGTATCAAGTCCCAATAAAATCGTGCCTTCGACGCCGATGCCATGGTCATGGTAGCGTTTGATGCGCTCGCGGATGTAATCAGATGTATCAAACACCGCCTGATAGACATACCAGGCCCCGGCCTGGGCGGCCAGGTCGAGGATTTCCGGCTTGTCTTCGATCGGATGACAGCACCATTTTTTCTTCAGCGGGATCATGGCGCGAAAGAGATCGCGTTGCCACTTGCTATTCTGGGCCAGCGAATTATCAACAACAAAGAGACGATTGTTGTCGATCGCCGCCATTTCGGCGATGGTTTTGTCAATGGGCCGCGGCCGGAATTTGCGCCCGCCGAGATAGGCGACGGCGCAGGGGTAGCAGTTGAAGCGGCAGCCGCGCGAGGCGTGCACGAGATCGACCATGCGCAGACCCTTGTGGGTATAGAGGCTGTCGTGCAAAATATCGCGGCGGGCCGTGCCGACCATGGCTATGTCTGGAGGATCATTCAGATAATTGTAGCATGGCTTGAGTTTTCCAGCCTTGAAATCGGCCAAAACTTCTTCCATGCGACCTTCTGCCTCGCCAAGAAAAACTGCGTCGGCGTGGGCCATGGTTTCTTCGGCGTGGAGCATGGTGGCGATACCGCCAAAAATGACTTTGATGCCCTTTTGACGATAAATATCAGCTATTTGCCAGCCACGTTTCACTTGCGCCGTCAGCATCATCGAAATGGCGACGAGATCAGCTTCAGTCTTGAAATCAATTTCTTCGAGATTTTCGTCGGTGAATTCAACTTCGACATCTTTCGGCAAGGTGGCGGCAAAAACCACCGGCCCATGCGGCGGCAGATGAAATTCAGTCTGCCGGGCCAACTTCGGCCATTTTGGGTAAATCAGTTGCAGTTTCATGCCAGGCCCGATTTGATGCCGCCGAAGACGGCGAAGCAGGAATTTTTGTGCAGCACATCGGTAAAGGCAAAGCCGACCCGCCGCAGCAATTGAAGCTGAAAGGTCAGCGGCCTTGGCGAATCCTCGCGGTCAATACAGGCGAAAACCGCCTCACGGAAGGGGGCGCCGCCCGCCGCCGCCAGATAATCGCCGTAACGCCGCCACATCAGCGCCTGCACCGGCGGCAATTCGTGGCTGACCAAATCGGAACACCAAAATGAGCCACTGGGTTTCAATAAACGAAAAATTTTGCTGAAAACGGCCAGCCAATCAGCCTCGTCGCGCAAGTGATGGAGGACGGCGGCGGCGACAATGACGTCATAGCTCTTTTTAGGCAAGGGGGCGGTGCGGAAATCTCCGTGGAAAACCGATACCTTGCCCGTTGTCTCCCGCGATACCCGTTCCTGAGCGCGGGCAAGCATGGCGGCGCTCAGATCATTCAGGTCGCAGTCAGGATTGCCGCTGCTTTCCCGCAGGAGTTTGATGGTGTTGTTGCCGGCGCCGCAGCCAATATCAAGAATCCGGCCAATCACGGGCGTCACCGCCTTGGCGGCCTGGGCGATCAATTCCAGGCCCAAAGGGGCGTCGGTGAGGGCAATCTGGCCTGTTTCCAGATTTGCAAAGCGTTCGACATCAGCATCAAAACGTTTCTCTATTTCCTGAATCGTCGATTTTTCCGTAAGCGAAGTCGGCATGGGCGGCTCCAATGAGGCGCTATTGTTTCTCTCGGAAGACAACACCAGCATAACCAACCACCCGCTCAAGATCACTGCTGGCGGCGCCGGAATCGGTATAACCAACCAGACTGGCGGTGGTCCGGCCCAGCTCCAAGGCCGCTAACATGACGATGGTGACGGCGACAAAACCGCACATGCTGATGCGGTTTTTCAGGCAGGTTTGATACAAACCCAGCGGATCAAGGGCCAGCACCCGTTCCAACGCCAAACCATCAAGGTAGGCCGCCTGCTGTCGGGGCAAATAGTGACTCATGTCGGTTGAGGCGACAAGCAGCGTTTTGCCCGCCGACTTCCGGATGGTCGAAGCCAGGGACCCAGCAATTTCCTGACACATATTGAAGGGTATCGCTGAGACGAGAAGCGGCACGATGTGGACATCATCTCGCAGATATTGCAGCAAAGGCAATTGCACTTCGAGACAATGCTCGCGCCGATGCCCGGCCTCATCATGGACGACCAAGGGTGATTTGGCCATCAGCGATTCGGCAAATTCGGCGTCAACCGGCGTGTCGGCCAGAGGCGTTCGCCAGCAGGTAAGCGAAACCGCCATGGGCGCGGCCAGACCGTGATGAGTTGTACCAACAAGCACCACACGCTCGGGGATTTCAACCTGGGCCAAGGTGGCAGCGGCCAGCGCCCCGGAATAGATATAGCCGGCGTGCGGGGACATGGCCGCCAGCGCCGGTTGCGGCTTAGCATCATTTTTTGCGGCCAGAAAAAGATCAGCCAGCACTCGCTTCAACTGTCCAGTCGCACCCGGAT
>JAIRRG010000181.1 GCA_031256095.1 Desulfobulbaceae bacterium | reverse complement strand
TGTTTACGAGAATGGCATTAAGCGTATAATGTTTGATATTATATCGGTACAAAACAATTATCGTTGATGATGGATAGAGTATCAAACGGCGCCTCGACCCAGGTAACAACTGAAGAGCTGGCCAGCCGCTACGGCGCCGCCTACAAGTGGTATGTTTCCGTGACTGTCCTGGTTGGGCTGATCGCCATGATCGCCTCGGCCACCATCGTCAACGTGGCCATGCCCGACATCATGGGCGAGTTTGGCATGGGTCAGGATCAAGCCCAATGGCTGTCAACGGCTTTCCTCGCCTCGATGACCGCCGCCATGCTGACGGCCACCTGGGCCGTCAAATCATTCGGCAGCCGCGGAGCTTACATCATATCGCTCCTCGCCTTCGCTCTCGGCTCCCTCCTCGGAGCATTCAGCACCGACGACATTGCCTTGATTATTGCCCGGACTATTCAGGGGGCCGCCGCCGGTCTGGCCCAACCTCTGGGTATGGTGGCCATGTTCCAGGTCTTTCCGGCCAACCGGCGTGGTTCCGCCATGGGGCTTTATGGCATGGGGGTCATTTTGGCTCCGGCGCTTGGCCCGACAGCTGGCGGCATGCTCATCGACAACTACTCATGGCATTATGTATTTTTTCTTGGTTTGCCGTTCTGTGTTGTCGGTTTTTTGTTGGCCTCGCTGTTTTTGCCAACGGTCAGGGACAGCAAACGGCCCCCTTTCGACTGGTTTGGTTTCATCCTGTTGTCGGTCAGTCTGGCTGCCTTTCTCGCCGGGCTGTCCAATGGGCAGCGCCTGGGCTGGGATTCAACCTTCGTGATAGGGTCCTTCTGTCTGGCAACAGTCACCATGTGCGCTTTCGTGGCGCAGGAGCGACGGGCCGCGACGCCATTGCTTGCTCTCGACGTCTATTATAACTCACGTTTTGTCGCCGCTTCCGCCGTCGCTTTTATTCTTGGCGTAGGGGTCTATGGCTCGACCTATCTGGTGCCGCTTTTTGTCCAGACCGTGCAAGGCTATACTCCGACCGAATCCGGTCTGCTCCTGATGCCCGCAGGCATCGCCTTGGGCATGGTCTTCCCTTTGGCCGGGCGATTAAGCGACCGCTTTCCGCCGTATATCCTGATTTTTTTCGGGATGATTTTGTTTGCGGTTTCGAATTACCTAATGAGCGACGTCGGCACCGATACCGCGTTCTGGACCTTCGCCGCTTACATCGTGCTCGGTCGTATCGGTTTGGGATTTATTATGCCGTCCCTCAATAATGGCGCTCTCAGGGTTTTGGATCCGTACCTGATCAGTCACGGAGCTGGGGCGATTAATTTTATCCGCCAGTTGGGAGGAGCGATTGGCGTCGATATGCTCTCCGTATATCTGGAACGGCAAACCACTCTTTATGCGCATGAAATTAACACCATGCAGCCAGGAACCTCGACCGGGGTCAGCGCTCTGCATCTGATTGCCGCGGCGCTGCACCGGGCCGGGCTGACCGGAGCCACCGCCGCTGGCGAAGCCCACCGCTTTTTGTCGAACATGATGGCGGCCCAGGCCAATGTCATGGGATTCCGGGAAAGTTTCCTGTTGGTGGCCGTGATATTTTTCGTCGCCCTTTTGCCGACTTGGTACATGCGGGCGAAACGGCTTCCGGGTTAATACAATGGTTCATGCAAATGAGACAGCTACCTAACTGTAAATATGTAAAGAGGTGATCGCCGATGTTAGAAATAATTCTTGTCGCTGTTGACGCATCCGACCAAAAACAGGCCGTCCTCCGCCATGCCGCCGAAATGACCCGCCATTTCGGCGCCGATCTGCACCTGGTTTCTGTCTTTGACCTCAATCAGCTTTGGGAGGCGAGGGTGCCTGAGCCGGTTCCGGAAATTTTTGAATCTCTCGAGGCGGAAAGCAAAAAGCTGCTGCAAGAGGCGCAGCAACAGCTTAGTGAATGGGGCGTCCTGTCAAAATGCCATTTTTTGAAAGGCGCGGTTATCGAGCAGATCGCCCTTCTGGCCGAGCGGATCAACGCCGACCTGGTGGTCACGGGCCATCGTTATGTCTCCGGGCTGCGGCGGCTGCTGGAAAGTTCAGCGGCTAAGGGGCTAATCGACAAGTCGCCATGCAGCGTCATGATCGTCAAGGAAGGCAAGGTGGTACTCGACCGCTGATGGCGGGAGAAGAAGGGTACTGTTTTTTCCCACGGAATGTCGAACTCGATGGTTTCGGACATGCCGGGCCGTAAAATATCGCGCATCTTTGTCTCCTTTTGATGCCACTACAGAGGTCGGCTCGCCCTCTTGTTCCGGTGATAGTGAAAAGCATTCCCGGTATTTTGCCATCTTACAGCTGCGGTGGAAAATCCGGGAGCGTCTCTCGCCACTTCCGTTTTTCACCTACTCTCACTTTCCGCCTCATACACCGGGGCGTAGAGCGCCTCGCGCACCTTATCGGCCTGGCGGCTAATTTCGCTGTCATCAACGCCCATGGCCAGAAGGGCCTGGCGGGTGATTTCCAACCCGGCCTCAAATTCTGGCTGTACCAGGTCATGGACGCCGATGTCGCGCAGTATGCGCATCTGCTCCCGGCCACCGGAGCGGGCGACGATATAGAGACTCGGGTTAAGGCGCAGGGCCTGTTCAACAATCGCCTTGACCGTCATCAAGGTCGGGATGGTGATGATGAGCATCTTGGCACGCTCGGTGCCCGCCGCTTCCAACACTAAATGTTTATCGGCGTCGCCGAAAACCAGCGGGATGCCAGCCTTCCGCGCCTCGGTCATCTGCTGATTGTTGTGGTCAATCACCACCACCGGCACACCGCGGGCAATCAGAACTTGGGCGACATACTTGCCAGTCTGGCCGCCGCCGGCGATAATCACGTGGCCGCTCAGCCCGGTATCGGGGAGATTGATGGTGTCGAGCGGCTCGTGGCGAAACCACTTTTTCCTCAGCGCATAGAGCGGTGTGGTCAGGGCGGACAAGGGCGGCGTGATCAGCATCGTGAAGATGGTGGTATTGAGCATCAGGGAATAGAGGTCAGGCGAAATCGAATTGCTGCTCAAACCGACTCTGGCCAGCACGAAGGAAAATTCGCCAACTTGGGACAAACCCAATCCCACGGCCAGCGGGATGATGTTGTGGTAACCGAAAAGGCGGACCACCAGCGCGAAGATGCTGCCCTTGCCAATCAGGATGATGGCGACCAGCAGCAGGATTTCACCGATATGCCGCCAGAGAAAGTTCAGGTCAAGCAACATGCCGATGGTGACAAAGAACAGCAGGCCGAAAATATCGCGCAGCGGCACGATGTCGGAGAGGGCCTGGTGGCTGTAGTCGGATTCGCTCAGCACCATACCGGCAACGAAAGCGCCGAAGGCAAAGGACAGGCCGAACAGATAGGTAATGTAACCAACGCCCAGGCCAATGGCCGTCACCGACAAAAGGAACAGTTCCCGCGAATTCCAGCGGCTGATATAGACGAGCAGGCCCGGAATCACCCGCACGCCAACGGCAATCATCAAAGTGAGAAAAGCCAGGGCCTTCAGGGCCGCCCAGGCGACCAGCGGCAGCCCAGCCTTCGGGTCGCTGAACTGCGGCAGGACGATCATCAAAGGGATGACGGCCAGGTCCTGGACAATCAGCATCCCGATCATGACGCGGCTCGACAGCGTGCCCATCAGGCCGCGGGTCATCAGTGTTTTCAAGATGACCATGGTGCTGGACAGAGAAATGAGCGAGCCGATCCATAACGAACCCACCGCGTCGTAACCGAGCCAGCGCCCGGCGCCGTAGCCAAAGATAATGGTCAAAGCCATCTGAACCGGCGTGCCGAACAGGGCAACGCCGCGTACCGGCCGCAACGAGTGGAGGGAAAATTCTAGTCCCAGCGCGAACAGCAACAGGGCGACGCCGATTTCGGCCAACAGTTCAATATCGTGAACACTCTCGACGGTGAAGCCGCCGGTATGTGGGCCGACGACGATCCCGGCCAGGATATAACCGAGAATCAGTGGCTGTTTCAGCCGTTGAGCAATCATGCCGCCGAGCAGGGCGGCGACAACAATTATGGCAATATCGGAGGCGATTCCCATGGGGTTTCCTGTCAGGCAACGACGACGAAGGTTTGGTTAATAAGTCTGTCAATGGGCGGGAGGAGTTAGCAATGGATTCTCACGCCCATGAAGCGTCGTCATCGCCATGGCGTCAATTACCGGCATCGGGCATCCAGCCGATATTTGGCATTGCTACTAGTTAGGAAAACTGGCCGGCGCCCGCGGCGTCAATCAGTTGCCGCAATTCCGGCGCCGAAAAGAGATAGCTTCTCCGGCAAAACTCACAATGTACTTCCACGCCCCCCTTTTCCGCCAGAATTTCTTGCAACTGCGCGGCGCCGAGAGTGGCGAGCGCCGCCCGCATTTTTTCCACAGAGCAGCCGCACTCATAGCGCAAGGAGCGGCTGGCCGTGGCGTGGTGGGCGATGTTTTGGCATAGTCTCGCGGCAATCGTCTCGCTGGTCACCTTTTCCGTCAAAAAGGAGGACAAGGGCGGCAAGGCGGCCAGCGCCTTTTCGATAGCAGCCAGCGATGCTTCGCCAGCGCCGGGCAAGGGCTGGATGAGCAAGCCAGCGGCGGGAACCTGGCCAGCGGCAAGGGCCAGGGCGGTTAGGGCGACATAGGATGGTTTCTGTTCGGATTCCAGGAGATACCAGGCGATATCCTCGCCAATTTCACTCGTGCGCAACTGTACCATACCTTGATAGGCTTGCGGCAGGCCGATGAATTTCTTCACGGTGAGAAATCCGGCGCGGCCCAGCCCCTGGGCGACGCTGAGACGGCCAGCGACAAGTGGCGCTTCGGCGCGTGGTTCGGCGACATAGCCGCGCAGCCAGCCATCGTAACCGGCTTCAGCGATAATTTTGCCGAGCGGGCCGTTTCCTTCAAATTTCAGTTGCACCGACTGGCCATCTTTGAGCAAGGCCGCAAGCAGAACGGCGCCGGTCAAGGCGCGGCCCAGGGCAATAGCCGCCAGCGGCCCGCAATCATGACGGCGCGAGGCTTCGCTGGCGGCGTCACTGACCACGCAGGCCAGGGCAAAAAAACCGCCGTCATCGGCGATGACACGGCTCAGGGAATCGGGCAAGGCGGACATGTGTCTTGTCCTCACACCGCCCCTGGCCGCAGGCGGATGGAATCACGGATGGCGTTCCACACCTCTATGGCCTCGGCATCAGAGGCAAAGCCGTTGCCGTAATCATGCGTACCATCCTCATCGAAGATGGAATATATTTCGAAATCCAGTTGAGGCCGGGCCAGGTCCCTTCCCGGGCTCGGGACCTTCAGCCTAAACTTATACACGCGCCGGCCCTCTTCCGTGGCCACCCGGCACAGTTCCTGGCCGGGACGGCCATCTATCGTGACATCTCTCTTGCGCAGGGAGGTGTATATCGAGGGGTCTATGCCCTCGAAACGTTCGTCCACGTCCTCATCAAACATCGGCATGCCAGCGATGCCGGACCCGTCCGGCTCAAAATAACCCGCTATGCCGGG
>JAIRRG010000156.1 GCA_031256095.1 Desulfobulbaceae bacterium | reverse complement strand
ATGTTTGCCAATGACAGTATCTTATCCTTCAATTCGACGCAGATGCGCTCGGCGGTGCGTTTGCCGATGCCCGGCAAAGTAGTCAGGCGTTTAACATCACCCTGGGCGATGGCCTGGCACAAATCATTCACCCGCATCCCGGAAAGGGCGGCCAAGGCCAGTTTCGGGCCGATGCCGGAGACGGTTTTCAGGGCCAGGAACAATTCTTTTTCCGCCTCGTCGGCAAAGCCAAAGAGGACGATGGCGTCCTCGCG
Organism: Desulfobulbaceae bacterium; assembly: GCA_031256095.1. Taxonomy (GTDB): domain Bacteria; phylum Desulfobacterota; class Desulfobulbia; order Desulfobulbales; family Desulfocapsaceae; genus UBA8130. The sequence goes on along the minus strand of JAIRRG010000156.1, from coordinate 2,539 downwards.
GACATGGGTATGGATGTGCAGGGAAATGGCCTCACCGCGTCCCGGCAAGCGGGCGATAGCGTCAGTGGCCACGAAAACCTCATAGCCGACGCCGCCAACATCCAACACCATGCGGTCGGCGTAAACCGCCTGTACCTTGCCGCTCAAAGAAGCAATCATCGTAACAGCCCGTAATCACATTGATTGGCGTGGCAGATGGCCACCGCTAGGCCATCTGCGGCGTCCGGGCTAGGCGCGCTTGTCAGGTTTAACAGCACCCGCACCATATGCTGCACCTGCCGTTTTTCCGCCTGACCATAACCGGCCACCGCCTGCTTGATGGCCTTGGCATTGTATTCGTGGACGGCAAGGCCGTTCTGGGTTGCCGCCACCATGGCCGCGCCGCGGGCATGACCGAGTTTTAAGGCCGAACGCGGATTGGTGGCCAGGAAAACGTCCTCAATCGCCACCACCCGCGGCTGGTGCAGTTGAATCACCTCGTTCAGTCCCGAGAAGATGGCGTCCAGCCGCGCGGCGAAAGTGGGCTGGCCGGCGACGCGGATGGTGCCGCAGGCGACAAAAGACAAGCTGCCCGGGGCGGCGTCAAGGACGCCGTAGCCGGTCACCCGCGAACCTGGGTCTATGCCAAGAATGCGTTGCAAGGGAGGCGGCGGAAATTATGAAATTTTCTCCACCAAAGCATCGTCAATGTCGAAATTGGCGTAGACGTTCTGCACATCATCGTGGTCTTCCAGGCTGTCCATCAGCCTCATCAGCGAGTTGGCGACGCTTTCCTCGGTCACTTCGACGGTATTTTTCGGGATCATGGCCACCGTGGCTTCGACGATGGTCAAACCGGCCTGTTCCAGGGCCTCGCGCACGGTTTCAAAAGAATCAGGCGCGGTCAGCACCTGAAAGCTTTCCTCATCCTCGGTCACGTCGTCAGCCCCGGCTTCGAGCGCCAAATCCATCAAAGCTTCTTCGCTGATACCCTTTTTCGCCAGTTGAATTTGCCCTTTCTTCTCAAACATCCAGGCGACGCAGCCATTTTCGCCAAGGTTGCCGTTGCTCTTGGTAAAATAATGGCGGACGTCGGCAACGGTGCGGTTACGGTTGTCGGTCATGCACTCGACGAGCACGGCCACACCGCCTGGCCCATAGCCCTCGTAGAGGATTTCCTCATATATCTCACCGGCGATCTCGCCGGTGCCTTTTTTGATGGCGCGGGAAATATTGTCTTTCGGCATGTTTTCGGCCTTGGCCGCAGCCACGGCGCTGCGCAGGCGCGGGTTACCGCTGATGTCGCCGCCACCCAGCCGCGCCGCCATGATGATTTCCTTAATCAAGCGCGTGAAAATCCGGCCCCGTTTGCTGTCGACCGCTCCTTTCCGGCGCTTGATGTTGGCCCACTTAGAATGCCCTGACATAAAAGTCCTTATCGTTGCGTATCGCTTTCGGCGATATCAATAGAGTTTCCGGCCCCGTCTGGCGGCCCGCCGTCTTCGGGAGTGATGATTTCCCCGCCGCGATAATCCATGGCCAGGATGAAGATTTCCCGGCTTTCGATGCGAGAGCTTCGCGGCTTCAGCACTTTAACCAGCACGAATGCCCGGCGCAACTCTTGCAATAGGGCTGGGACATCTTCACCCTGAAATATCTTGGTCAAATAATTCCCGCCTGGCAATAACAGGGTTTCGGCCAGCTGCAGGCTGGTTTGCACCAGGCGCAGCGATTGCTGGGCGTCGCTCCAGCGGTTGCCGGTGGTTGTCGGGGCGATATCGCAGAGGATCACTTTGAAAGCCGGGCGGATTTTTTTGATCGCCACGAGGCAATCCGCCTTGCCAATATCGAAGCGCAGCCAGTGAATCGGCGCGCTGCCGGGTCTGGGCGCTTGGCGGCCCTGTTCCAGGTCAACACCGACGACCAAGCCTTTTTCGCCGACGGCCACCCCGGCGAACAGCGACCAACTGCCGGGAAAACAGCCGATATCGAGCACGGAGTCACCAGGCCGCAGCAGCCGGTACTTTTCCTGAACCTCTTCCAGCTTGTAGACGGAACGGGCCGGATACTGCTCTTTTTTTGCCTTGACGGCGTAATAATCCCTGACTTTGCGCACAATTCTATCCTTGTCGTCAAGTCGTTGCCGTTGCGCCAACCAACTCAATTGTCTGCTGGTATTTGTCTGTCTGTTCGTTTGAAATCAATTTTGTTGGTTCAATTTAGTAACATACCATTGAAATACTGATTGCAGAATAAGCGTATCCTTTTCGTCAAATAGAGTTACTTCCATTTTCAATATCGTTCTTTTTTTTCGCTTTAATGTGTTTAGAATTTCGTCTTTTTGAAGTTTCTTGAAACTGTGCATTGGGATAAACAACCCCTGCGGCAGGTTTCTTGTATCGGACTTCGACTCCTCGCACGACCGGAACAATGTTGGTCAGTTCTGAAAATTTATTTAGAGCTTATCTATAAATAGGGATGATTTTGTTAAGGATGATCATAGCAGCGGCCAACATGTTGAATGCCAAATACGATAAATCCGTCTTCTCGTATCGAGGCA
>JAIRRG010000120.1 GCA_031256095.1 Desulfobulbaceae bacterium | reverse complement strand
CTCCTCCTCACCTGCGGCGCCTCGACAAAAGATGCCGCCGAGCCATCCATCGCCATGTTTCACCACATCGCCTCCTTTCAGAAATGGCAGGAAGCGGGCATCATCGTCGCCCCTGGCCTACATACGCCTGGCGAGATAGATGGCCGCCCGGAACTGGCGGCGGCACAAAAACTTGGCCAGGAGATATGAAAGCCAAGCTGCCTCAAGGCATCTATGGCATCACCGCCGAAAAGTTTTCACGCGGGCGCTCAAATGTTGAGGTGGCGCAACAGATGATCGCCGGTGGCTGCTGCGGTATTATCCAATACCGGGAAAAACGGCCTGACAAAACATTTGCTGACATGCTGGCCGAGTGCCGCCACATACGCGCCCTGACCCGCGAGGCCGGGGTAATCTTTATCGTCAACGATTATCCCGCTCTCGCCCTTATGGCTGATGCCGACGGCGTTCATGTCGGTCAGGACGATTTTCCGCCCGCCGAAGTGCGCAAACTGATCGGCCCGGACAAACTAATCGGCCTGTCCACCCACAGCCCGGCTCAGGAAGTGGCGGCGCGGAGCAGCGGTGCTGACTATATCGGTGTCGGCCCGATTTTCGCCACCAAAACCAAGAGCGACATCTGTAAGCCTGTCGGTTTTTCCTATCTCGACTATGTGGTGAAAAACTCGCCGATGCCTTTCGTCGCCATCGGCGGCATTAAGGAAACAAATATCGGCGAGGTACTGGCCCATGGCGCCAAAACGGTCTGTCTGGTCACGGAAATCGTCGGCAGTGCCGATATCGTGGCCACAGTGGGCAGGTTACGGCGGATGTGGAAAAAATAAGGCTCAAAAATTCATAGCCGAGGATCGGATCGATACCTGATCCATTTATAAATCAAAACCATTATAATGCTCACTGTTATTGCGAGGACTTAAGTGACGAAGCAATCCATTTTTTCAATTTTTCCTATAATATTAGTTGCTTCGCTTCGCTCGCAATAACACAGAAAATTATTAAAGTTTTAATTTATAAATTGAATGAGGATTCATCTCCAGCATCACCGGTGAAAAAAACTTGCCGCCCCAGCCAGGGATTCATGATGGATGCAAAAAGAGAAAATCGATCGCCATAGCCTTGCCGCGCCCGGTGATCTTGGATAAAAATTGTCATTGCCAAGCGCTGTTCAGTGCGGCAATAATCCAGAAAAATTCCCGAAAAGTCCGATTCCTTTCACCAACACCAAGCCATGCCCCCTTCCGGAAAAAAACTTGCCTTCCTGCTCGTCATCCTCTGCCTGGCTGGCGCCGCCTGCGTCGCCCTTTATAATCGTTATTTCCCCGTTTCCAGCCTCGCGCTGAAAACGGGACAACAGAAGACGGAAGAAAATGTTGACCCGGCGTGGTCAACCATACCGTCGACGCCGAGTTTGGAAAAGCGGAAGACGAACGAAAATATTGACCTGGATCGACCGGCCATGCTGATCCGCTCGTCATCATTGGCGAAATTGCCTCGCGACCTCTTGCGCCTGCCGGTGGCGAAGGATCTTCTTACCGAAGATATTGTCAACTATTATGAGCATCATGACGGCAAGCTCGCCTTGTCTGGCAGCCTTCGGCGCATCGCCTATGAAAACAAGCTACAACTGCCGGATCGCCTCATTGAAATGGCCCTCGACGCTCCCACCGAAGTCGCCCTGTGGACTGACGGGCGCGGGCGTTTACGGCATTTCGCGCTGGCCATGGAGCAAAATGTCCTGGCGCGGACCATCGCCCTGCTCTTGCCGCTGCGCAGTGAAGTGATCGCCCGCCAGTCGTGGCCAGAAATACAGGCCACTTCCCTGACGCTTTCCTATGGCAATGAAAAACTCTTTCTGTTCACGCGCGGCGACCGGGTGGTGGCCCTCTCCAGCGGATTATTGGTCACGAAAGCGGGCGACGCCAGCAATTCCGAAAAACCACGGGAAGGGATTATCGGCATCGTTGATAAACTGTTGGCCGGCAAAGCCGGGCAGCCGTCGCTCTTTGCTGAATCTTTTCATTTAGCGGATCAACCAGCGGCGAAAGGGCATGAAATTGTCATCGCCACTCACACCCTGGCCTTTGGGTATGAACATTTCATGCCGGGGCTGGCAGCGTTCCACCTGGTTTTCGACGACACCGGGGCCTGGCAAAGCGCCGTGTTGATCAATGGTGAGGCAGCCACGGCGGCATACACCCCTCTCTGGCGCGCCCTGCCCCACGGCGCCGCCTTCTGTGCCGCGCTGCCAGTAAATTGGCCGGCGCTCGGCGAAGCGGCAAAGCGTTGGCGTGGGGAAAGCGGCGACGGCGAGCCGCTCGATGATTTGCTGGCGAAATTCGGCCCGGCGGCGGCCTGCTGGTACGGTGACAGCCGCCTGTACGCGCCGCTCTTTGCCACCGCCAGCGAAAAAAAACTGACGGAGCCGGAAAAAACGACACTGTTACGCCTGTCGCAAACAGCCACCAAAGTTAAAGAGCCGGACGAATCCCTGACTGAGCCTGACGGCGGCATGTGGCGCGGCACTGTCCCATCGGCCCATGGCATCAGCGCGGCAAAAGGTGAAGAGGCAAGCAAACGCTTCTTCCATCCGGCGGCAGCGGTTTGGGCCTTTACGACCGGCGAGAAACAGGCAAATGATGTCGCCCTGTTTTCTCCCAACGCCCTTTTGCTGGCCAAGGCCCTCGATGTGGCGATGAAAAAATTCCCAGCCATCGCCGACAGCGCCACTTTCCCGGAAAACGAGCAAATTATCGCCTTTATCAATCCGGCCATGCTGGCCGAACTCATGCGTGGAGAAATTTTCGAGGCGGCGCCAGCGGATCAAAAAGAAAATTTTCGTGACGTCGCTGACTTCCTCTTCACGCCGCGCTTGAACGCCTTGGCCGCTTACGCGCCGCAGGTCGTCAGTTTTCATGTCGGCAAAAACCTTTCTGCCCATGCCGCCCCCGACTGGCAATGGTATCCGCTACGCTGGAACAGCCTCGAACCGGCAAAAACAGGAAACGCCAGCACGGCCAGCACCAAGGCGGCAAATGATGAGGCAATAGAGCCATGAAAAAGTCAGGCTTGGCGCGGTTTGACCGGCGCCGCCTGCTTCACGGCCTGACCGCCGGATTTTGTGTTATGGCCTTGCCGGCTTTCGCCCTGGCTTTGCCGGTGAATTCGCTTGATGGCCCCGCCGCCCGCATCCGCTTTAGCTCCACGGAAAGCAGCGCCCTGCGGGCTTGGATCGTGCGCATCGCCGAGGCGCAGGTGACGAGCGGGCCGACGCCGAAATGGACGCAGCGCG